>JAQVPY010000031.1 GCA_028701815.1 Bacteroidales bacterium
CTCTTCCCATTCCGAACAGAGAAGTTAAGCCCGCTCACGCCGATGGTACTGCGCAAGTGGGAGAGTAGGTAGTCGCCTCTTTTTATAAAAAAAAGCCCGTATTAACGGGCTTTTTTGTTTTTATATCACTTCCTTATATGTCTTTTATCTTAAGTATGTTGTAAGATATATCGTTGTCGTAAACATCGCTGCCCTCTATCTTTTTCACCCGCCTGACTACCCTTATCGTAATAGGTAAAACAATAATCTCATATACCGATTTTAACGCTACCTGCGTGAGCATCAATTTGATTAAGTTTTCTATCGAAAGCAATCCGCCAAAAGCAATTGGGAAAAATATAATGGAATCTACTGCCTCTCCGCCAAAAGTGGAGAGTATGGCACGCGCCGAGAAACGTTTACCCTTGTCGCGTATCTTCATCCTGCTCATGATATATGCGTTTATAAAAGAGCCGAATAAAAACGCTGTCAAACTTGCTACGATTATCCTCGGAACTAATCCGAATATGTAATTGAAATGCTCTGCACCATCCCAATATTCCGGAGAAGGAATCAAAGTGGATAATTGCCCCATAATCGCGACAAAGGCATTCATTATAAATCCCGTCCATATTATCAATCGCGCCTTCCTAAATCCCCATATCTCCGTTATGCAGTCATTTATGATGTATGAAATCGGAAATACTAACATGCCGGCAGTGATAGTTAACGGTCCGGCTTGTATTATCTTGGTCTCTAATAAGTTGGCAGTAATTAAGCATACGTTGAAAACGATGCCAAATAACATGAAGGGTAACGATACAGTCTTTTTCATATTCTTGTTTTTTACGTGGTTAAGCAAGCACACGATTATCTCTTAGATAAAAAAAGTCGCCTCTTCGACGACTCTTGGTGATTCAGCCGCGACTCGAACGCGGGACCCACAGCTTAGAAGGCTGTTGCTCTAATCCAACTGAGCTACTGAACCATTTTTGCGAATGCAAAGATAGATGTTTTTGATAAAAAAAACAATATCTTATAAAATAAATTTTATAGAGAGATTATCGCGTTTTTTATGGCGTATTTTACTAACTCTGCAACAGTGAAGATATCAAGCTTTTCCATGATATTGCTGCGATGTACTTCAACAGTTCTGTGGCTGATGCCTAATTTTGTCCCGATTTTGCGCGGAGTGAGCCCGAGTGCTAATAATTTCAAAACTTCTTTTTCTCTTACAGTTAAAGCGTTGTAATGACCTTTAGTAAGCGTATCTTCTTTTCTAATTGCATCGTAAATAACCTGATTCACACGCTTGCAGAAATATTGCCCCCCACCATAGATTTGAATAATTGCCTCTTCTACGACATCCATCCCCTCATCTTTTAAAACATATCCCGAGACACCGGACTTTATTGTGCCGATTATAGTTTCTTCATCCGTCGCCGCTGATAAAACTAATACTTTCGCCGCCTTGTCTTTTTGATAAATCGTCGAAATTAAATCAATGCCCTGTAAATCCCCGGGTAAGGATAAATCGGCAATTAAAATATCGTATTCCAAAGTGTCACATACTTTCAAAAATTCTTCAGCCGAATAAAAAGCACCGACTAATTCAATCTTGTCATGACTCTTGAACTTGATTTCAAATACATCACATAATATTTTATGGTCATCTATAAGGGCAATCCTAATTTTATTCATACTTAAAAGTTACTGTGAAACATATATAATCGTTATCTCTCGATACTCCAATCTTCCCATCATTCATCTCAACAAATTCCTTACAAATAATCAAACCTAAACCCGATCCTTTCTTGCTGCTGTCTTTGCCTATTTTACGCGCATTCTCCTCTATCTTGAAGAGCTTTGACATGTCTTCGTCCGACAACATCTCTCCCTTGTCTTTAATAGTAATACTCATACTGCTTTCGTCACGCATCTCCTCAATATATATTGTCGTTTCGCTGTCGGCAAATTTAATGGCATTGGAAATGAGATTTCTAAAAATGGTCGTGAGCATCTTTTCATCCACATTAAGTATAGTCGATGGGGATAGAGCTTTATTCTCAATGATTAACCCCTTCTCCTTCGCTTTATATCTAAGAGGTGTATATGCTTTTAATACTACGGGATTAAGCTCGAGCTGCACTTTTTCAGGCGTATAGTATCCCGACTGGGATAATGCCCATTGTAATAGATTCTTTAGCAAATCGTTAATGCCGGTTGCCGAATCTCGCATTTCAGATATGTATCCGCGAATGTCCTCTTTCTCTATTTCGTCGAAAGATGTAGATAATGCTTCTGTTAACGACGCAAATGCTGAAACCGGTGAGGACAAGTCGTGCGCAATGATGGAGAAAAATTTTGTCTTTGAAGCATTCATCTTCTTTAACTCTTTCTGCTGTATCTGCAGAATCTTTGCGGTTTTCTGCTTTTGACGGTAAAGTAAAAATAATACTATTACTATTATAAAAAACAGAGCAAGCGCCAAATACAATAATATGGCAGTTTGACGATTCCGCTTCAATTCATAATTCTGCATCTCCAAATTTGAACTGTATTCTGAGAGAAGCCTCTCTTTCTTCTCTGTCTCGTATTTGACCTCCAAGTCTTTTAACGCGACATTCTTTTCTAAATCGAAAGCGGCTTGATGAGTCTCATTTTCGAGTAAATTGTAATTATACGCATTTTTGTAATCACCCTTTATTAAATAGATGCCTTTTATGAATGAATATGCATACTCGTAATGATTGGTATATCTGTTGGGGAAAACAACACTTGCCGAATCTAAAAACAAGACTGCTTCTTTTGCTAATGATAAGGCTTTATTATATTGCTTTCTTTTTTTGCATATCTCCGCACGCTCTAATGTTATATAATAACTTATGTCATGGTTGCCCGCCGCATCCTGCATAGAGCCGGCAACTTTGAGCGCCTTTTCAGCATTGTCTCAATATATCTCGGCACTGTCTATCAATGGCGGGTCATAATATGTCTCAAACATTATTGCCATGTTTATATAGTTCTCAGGAAGACTCGCCCTGTAAAGAGTTAACTCTTCAATAGTGAGCTTTTCAATGTGGGCTAACGATAATCTGAAATAATAAATCATCGAATCACGTAATGCTAAATTAGAGGTGTCTTTGGAATATTCGCAATGATAATATGAGCCGTATAACCTCGCAATTGTGTGGCGAATAAACATATTGGCACGATTCGATAATATGGATTCGGCCTTTTTCGCCATTTGTAATACTCCCTCGCAGTCATTCCTTTGAATATAATAATCCGACATAAATACTAACGTTCTCGTAATGGTAATATCTTCGCCTTCTATATCTTTTAATATATCTATCGCCTCGCTTCCATATTTATATCCTTTTACCATGTCCCCCGTAATGGTCTGTACCATACAGTAATTGGCGTATATCTTGCCTATTATTTTACTCTTGTCGATAACTTTATCTGCATACACCGTGGCGCTGTCAATGAACGGATATGAAGCATCATATTGCCCCGCATATTGATTGGAAAGAAATATACTGTAATATACAGCAGATCTATATAGATTGTGCTCTTCGATATTTTTAATCCTGTCAATCCGGTTTATTAAAGCCGGATATATGCTGTCTAACGAGTTTAAAGGGATGTCAAGACATTGTCTGAGAATTTTCTGCGCCTTCTGCTCATTGCTGCCCGTCGAACTTATTATGCTGTCAATACCCGTGCATATTTCGGGATTACTGCCCTGCTTTTTCCCCATAAGGAGAAAACTGAAGAGAAAAGGAAACATTGTTATAAGGAGGATACGCTTATACATAATTAATATATCTTTTGTTATGCAAATATATGCTTAATAAAACGAATAATCGACAAAACATCACTTTTTTTCTACTGTTTTTGATAAAAATACGCGATTCCCTTATGTTTTTTATATGTAATATACTTACGAATACTTCGGTATATATACTGATAAAAATCAGAATCATTAGCTATACCTTTGTTGAGTATAGTTAACAACAATTAATTTGAAAAAAGTAATACTATGAAAAAACTATTTTGTGCGATATTGTTCCTCGGATTGGGAATAATATCTGTCTTCGCCGCTGGCGATGAACCATTCTTCCCTGTAAGAGAAGGCGCAGTGCTGACTTACGCAGATAAAAATCCTAAGGGCAAAGTACTGTCTTATGTGGTTTATACTATCGAAAAAGTTGAAACCGCGGGCGATGTGATCTCTATTACATATCAGATAGAATCATTGGATGATAATAAAAAACTTGCCTTTCCGCCATTTTATACAACCATTAAAATTGAAGATGGTTATGTGCATTTTGATGCCACCTCCTGTGTCGCTAACCTCGTCGAAGGGATGGAGGTCACAGGAAGAGGCATAATACTTCCTTCAAATATGAAAGCCGGCGATGTGCTCGACGACTATAAAATAATTATCACTAACCTCGGCATGGAATCCGTATGCTCTAATATTAATGTCTCCACACTGGAGAGTATTACAACGGATGCCGGCACGTTCGACTGCTTTAAGGTAGATAGCTCTGTCGCAACAAAAGTGCTGTTTATCAATACGTCGGGGACTACTTCAGTATGGTATGCTCACGGCATCGGTGATGTAAAGACCAATACATACGACAAAAAAGGGAAACTTATTCAAACCAGAGAACTTGTTTCCTTAAAATAATTAATTTATAACTAATAATAATACGTGATTATGAAAAAATTTTATTTACCGATAGTTAGATTTATTTCCTCCATGGGTATATGCGCTGTACTCGTTTTTTTAATGAATTCCTGCGATTTGTTCAATGCTATTGACGCTTTGAATGATTATGCGGAAATAATAAATATGTATCAGGATACCGACTATGATTACGCCGGCTATGCCGGAATGGGCGCCAGTGAAGAACCTCTCGATGGAACTGCTTACGTGTTACCGGCCGGCGTTACCATCTCCGGAATAATCACAGGGAACGGATACGATGAATATGATGAAGAACGCGGAAGTGGCGGTCTCGTCCAACTAAGTTTTATAATTAAAAATGCAAGATCTACAAATGTCGATGTCGTTTTTCCTCAAGGACTGACAACTCAAAATACGACCAGCGAATATCAAAACGGTATTCTTGCAAAACAAACATCCGTCACTGTGCCTGCTCAGGATAGCGTATATCTGCATCTTCTCTTCTATTGCTTGAATGTCAGCGCTCATGCTTCCGACGCGTCTGCTATTTATAATATCGGCCCAATAACCACTATCGAAGCATTTAAACCGCTATTCGAAGTATGTAAGAATAAGAAAATCAATATAGAACAATATGGAAGCAAAACGGATAAGTACGAATCCGCTTCTTCTCTCGTTCAATCAATCGTATGGTGCATAACACACGGTAAAACATTTAAGAAATCTCAAATTAAAGACATGCTTAGTTTGGTAGATAATGATTGATACTCAGTGTTATAATCGCGATACAAACTGCCTATATATAATATATAGATTATGCTAAAGATAATTTGACTTATCTTTGTCGTGATTAAATTACATCAATGTTATCAATCAATATAATTAAATAATTAATTGATATGAAAAATGTTAGAATATTATTGATTCTGTTGTTTTGTGTCTGCGCCACAAGTCTCTCTGCTCAATCTTTTTTGGATAGAGTGGCAAGATCGGCGAAACGCTCTGCTGAAAATGCAGTGGAAAGCAATGTCAATAGAAAAGTTGATAAGGCTGTCGATGACGCATTTAATCCATCTAACAGCCCATCGAATGAAGAGGCTGAGAAGACTTCTAAAAAAAAGAATACCGACAAAGAAGACACCAATTCCGGATGGACTTGCTCTTCATGTGGCACCACCGGAAATACCGGCAAATTCTGTATGGAATGCGGTGCTAAACAACCTGTGGCATCCAATGACACATGGACTTGCTCCTGCGGTGCCACCGGTAATAAGGGAAAATTCTGCATGGAATGTGGGGCAAAACAACCGGTTGCCGATGGTGACGATAATGCGCAATCTACACCTGCTGCCGCTCCCCAAAAAGCCGAAATGAGCTGGAACAAGTTCGATTTTGTAGCCGGAGACGAGGTTATTTTTGAGGATAATCTTGCCGGGGAACAACTCGGTGAGTTCCCATCTATGTGGGATTTGACCGCAGGCAATGTGGAAATAGCGCAGATGGATGGCGGGAATGTCATCGCTCTATTAGGAGGTGGAGGAGGTATTTTCCCGCTAATGAAGAATACGGACAATTATTTGCCGGAATCTTATACGATCGAAGCAGATTTTTACGTAGCTGAAAAAGGAAAAGGAGGATGGTATGGATTCCATATGAAAGACGGGAAAAGCACTGTCATTAGAATAGAATTCTGGGGATGGTCCTCAAATGATGGCAAATTGTCAGTCAGTATCGCTGCCGGCGATAAGAGAATAGAAGAAAATCCGCCCGTAAATCTGGGTTGGAATCGTATCAGTATATCTTTCAACAAACGCGCACTGAAAGTCTACATCAACGCCGATCGTATTGCGAACGTACCGAATTGCCCACAGGGGAAAACATTCTTTCTATATCGTGGCGGCGATTCTCCAAAAGTTCCTTCTTACGTAAAGAACGTCCGCATCGCCAAAGGTGCCGTTCCCCTCTACGACCGCATGATGAGCGACGGTAAATTCATCACCTATGGCATCACTTTCGACGTTGGCAAGTCAACAATCAAACCGGAAAGTATGGGCGAAATCAATCGCATCGTGCAACTTCTCAACGAGAACCCGACACTGAAATTCTCAGTCGAGGGACATACCGACGCTACGGGCAATGCCGCGAGCAACCAAACTCTCTCCGAAGCCCGCAGTAAAGCCATTGTCGATAAGTTGGTCGAAATGGGCATCGCTGCCGACCGCCTCACCTCGATGGGCAAAGGGCAAAACAACCCCATTGCCGATAACTCCACCGACGAGGGACGCGCCAAGAACCGAAGAGTAGAGTTTGTGAAACAATAAAAAATATAATGTTCAATCTTAAAAAATGCAATAATGAAAATAGTTGAATTTCCAGTAATGATGTGTGTAGTAAGCCTCGTGATCTTCACGGCTTGCGGTGGCAACACCAACAAGAAAACGGCTGACGGAAAAGCCGAAACGAAAAGCGAGACGAAAACATCTGCAGAAACAGTATTAGAAGTAACAGATGATGCAAAAATAATATTGACAAAATATGGTTTGACAGCAGAGGCAATAGTACCTCAAAATGCTTTCTATGCTTTTCTTCCTTTCGTGAAGCAGCGAGAAGTTGTCGGTTTTTTGCAAACCAAAGGAACGGGAAAAACAGTAAGAAGAGATTTTACCAAAATGATAGAGGGAATAAAAGCCGCTTCAGATGATGGAAAGATTTACAATGCCACAAGCGACAAGTATGAGTTTGATATGAATTTAGTAACCGACTATGCTGTTGGACAGTCGTTTCAATATATCAGTAAAGGCAAGCTCATAAAGGTTTATTTAGCTTGGGGAGACGGATTTATAAAGCCGGGAACGAATGACAGTTATCCTATATATAGAATTACCTTTAAAGAAGAATAAAATACTTGGAGTATGAAACGATTGAAATTAATAACAATTCTTATGATGTTCGTGCTTGTTGCCGGTTACTCACAGGCACAGTCTTATTCCGCAGAGGAATGGAAAAGTGGAAAAATGGTTGCAAATGTTTGGCAATCGGCGGAAGGTGGTTCGGAGAATTATATGAGCCGTAAAGAAAGTGTAGATATACGCGGAAATACCATTATCACCATTACCCGTATTGATTCGGCAAAGATTTTCAGCCTTGACCCGAATACGAAAACTTACAAAGTTTTTATGGATCTTTCTGTGCTGTTAAAAGGAAGTAACGTAAGCGTTGGCGACATTATCAACGCTCAGATAGGCGCAAATGCAGTAAAAAACAGCAATCAGAAAAAAGAATTACTTGGAACGGATGTAATTGAAGGCTTTGAGTGTAACCACTACCGCTACACAACCACCTCTACTCTGTCTACCGGACAAACGCAAACATCCACCTACGAAAATTGGGTGTATGAGCCGCTGGGCGTGGAGATGCAACGCAAAGATGCCGGAGCGTTTGATGCGGCAACTACGCTGAAGAACTTTAAGCAGGGATCGCAACCTGCCTCGCTGTTTGAAATACCAAAAGATTACAAGAACGCTACCAAATCCGTTTCCGGCAATCCGTTGGAAGATTTAGGTAAAATGCAGGAAATGCTGAAATCTCAACAGAATAAGACACAACAAACGGGCGATAAGAAGCAGCCTGAATCCGATGCGGAAAAGATTCAGAAAGCATTGGAAATGCTCGGCGGATAGACAAAGAAAAAGTAACAATTAACATACAACCGATATGAAGAAAACATTTTTAGCACTAATGTGCATGGCAAGCGTGGCAATGTTCACCGCATGCGGTGGTGGCAACGCCAACGAGAAAACCGCTGACGGAACAGCACTTGGCGGTAATGATAATAAGGCTTTTGCCGTAAAATATGAAAATGGGTATGGGACAATCTATGTCTTTACTGTTGACGGTGGACAGATGCGTATTGATACCTACATGGAAATGTCCTCATGGGATGAAAACGATGTGGAAACCAAATATGTTCAGCATGAGATCGATTTAAGATGTAAAGCCGAAGAAAATCCTATTAGATATGAAGATAAGGAATGGAAAGAATCTTTTATGGCAGCCCAAAATGTGGGTAATTTCCAAATAGCTATAAAAGATAAATCGAAGGCTTACATGGAAATGGGCGGTTTCACAGCATCTGGAGAGAGCAAAATTCTCGGGAAAACATGCAAAGTATTTTCAGGTACTATCAAATATCTTGAGACTGAAAAAGGGATGAGAGTAGCCGGATATGATGCATTTGATACTAATAAGGATAAGAAAGGAGAATTTGCTGTGTGGAATGGATTGGTGATGAGAATTGTAGTAAACGGCAAAACTGAATTGGAGGCAGTTGGCTTTACAAATGATGTTCCGGCTTCTGCTTTTACTAGAACAACTGATGTTACTTGGATTAAATAACTATAATGATAGAATTTTATACTAATTTCGAGAATTATTAGAAATGCATTTGCTCAATCAATTATTCTGTGATACATTTGCAAAAGATTTTCATTGTTTGCGGAAGCATATTGGGCTCTTGTCTCCACAAAACAATAGAAATACAAATTTTCAGAACCCCTTTAACTTGAATACTAATATTATAAATTTAACTTTTATGAAAAAAAATATTTAGAAAATTATTATGTTTTGTAATCTTTATTAACATTATTGGTTGCTTGTGTGCTCAAGAGATCATTTTTAAACTGAATGAATCCGACGAATGTGTAATTACTGAAGCCATCGATAATTCTTTATCTCAGACGGAATGTTATCAAAAAGCGAAAGAATGGTTAAATACCTCCAATATGAATTTTGCTATCGTAAGTGACCAGAAAGACCAATCCATCAATTTCTCGGCAGCATTTAACTCATCTTCAAGTTATAACCCATTTGCCGGCTCTTTTGCTGAAAATCTTCTTTTTAATTGTATTATTGAATGTAAAGATAACCTGTTGACATATAGGATCATGATGTTCAGATGCAAGAAGTGTACGCAGGATACGGCACGAAAAATACTATTAACCCTATCGCAAATAAGGTTCAATCTTATGAGAAGGCAAAAACCGATATCGCTAATGCGGAAGCTAATGAAGAACTCTCCAAGAAAGAGCGTAAAAATATAATTAATGAAGCGGAAGAAATAGTTGAAGAGGCACAGGAATCATTAGGAAAAGCCGGCGAAGAACTGCAAAACAGAATCTCGAAATTGCATGAACTATTAAAATAATTATATTAGTGCCGAATCAGTTCAAAGTCGAGCACTAATATAATGCAAATCTTTTATTTATTAATTAAGAATACTCGTTATAAAAAAGAATTATTTATTAAATGTGCTAATCATAATTGTATTAGGAATGTCATTTTATGGTTGTGAAGGTCCTATAGCCCCTATTGATGTAGATGGTGTAATATGGTAATGCAAACGTTACATCACAATCCTTTACCGCTAGTTGGGCAATGGATTGGACAAATTATTTTTGGTATTGCGACTTGTATTGTGCTGATATCACTGATGATGTTCTCGAATCCGAAGTCGTGTTAGTCTACGCCAAAGTACAAAACACGTATGGGCAATTACCATATGTGTATTATACAACAGATGATACTCCAATTTATGTTAATCCATTGCTTATTACAGGAATGGTTCAAGTTCAAGTGAGATTGGCTGATGGATATTATTTGACCACCCAACCATCATTTCATCAGTTGAGGGTCGTTACAATACCGGCTCCGGAATTGAACAAATACCCTGAACTTGATCTCAAAGATTATGAGGCAGTCGCAGAAATATTTAATCTTGATAAACAATAATCATTATTTATTCGGGATCTAATATAATGGGTCAGAGACGGGAAGCTTTTCCCGTCTCTTTTTTTTTATTTATTATTGTTCCCATCCGAAAAAAATAGTGTAACTTTGAAAAGTTTGTTGCAATCTGAACCTGATGAAGGATAATGAAATAAAATTTTTCGGAAAATTACCTGATTCCGAATTGGTTAAAGAGATCCTCAACGGTAATAAAAATGCTGTCGAATATCTCTTGTTTGTTCTGTGTGAACCACTGTTTTCATATATAAACAGGACGATCTACAACTCTACTGCAGAGAAGCACGAGCTTATCTCTGAATTTTATATTTATATCTCTTCTGATGACTGGAAAACATTGAAATCTTTTATGGGATTATCTAAGCTGACTACCTGGATTTCGGTTGTTGCTGTTAATTTTTTTAAAAAGAAGCGATTGACTGTGTCGGTTTTAGATAAAAAAATGACACTAAACAATCAAAATGCCTCATTATTATTGTTAACAGATTTATCTGACATGATATGTGACGATTTTTCAAAGTTTGAATTGTATGATCTGATTAATAAGATGTCGAATCTGAGATATAAGATGTTGATTCTGTTGGAACTACAAGGACTTGCAAGTGAGGATATCGCCGTAGAGATGAATATCTCCGTCGACAATGTTTACACTATGCGTAAGCGTGCGAGAAGGCAATTGGCGGTTTTATTAAATGAGTATAAGAATGTCGGAAAAGAATAAGGTATCGGAAGAATTATTGTCGCGCTATATCGACGGCAATGTCACAGCAGACGAAGCTCTGCTGGTGAAGGAGTTTTTAATGTCTAAAGAAGGTACAGTGATGGCCGAGGATTTTGTCGACATTATCAATATCGCTTCCGAAATCGAATATGCCAAAACCAATAGAACAGGAAAAGCTATCGATCCCGTATATTCACGTTCGATTCTTGACAAGGAAAATCTTGATGATACTATTCGGTATAAAATAGCCGGTCACGGAAAGGTCAATTATGCCGCCACATCTGAAAATGCCAATACTTGTGCAATCCAGGCTCAGCAACTTATCTTGCAGGATTATGGCGTATTCGTATCCGATGAAGAACTGCTTGAAGTTGCTGTCGCAAACGGATGGTATGTTGATGAAATAGGAAGTCCTTTCGATTTTATCGGCGAACTGCTTAACTATTATAATGTTCAGTCGGTTCAGATGCGCAACGCCAACATATACTATCTGATGCAGGAGCTTAGCAAAGGCCATAGAATCATTGTAGGTGTTGACGACAATGATTTATCTCAAACTCAGTCCTGGCGTAATTTCGATGAAGTAATAGTAGGGCAGGAGGCTAATCACGTGTTGATGGTGGCCGGAATCGATACCCGAGATCCTCAAGACGTGAAGGTCATCGTTACCGACCCCGCTAACGATGATATTAGTAAATCCTATCCTGCAGAACAGTTCCTCGACGCATGGCGTGAGTCGGGATTTTTTATGGTGGCGACTACGACTCCGGCACCATTGCAGTATAATCCGGAGATGTTGCATTTTGATTATCAGTTGGGCTATATAGAGAAGTTCGCTGATGTGGCCTATAATGAAATAATCAAACGCTTGGCCGAAGACGGCTATATCAATAACGGTAATGATGGCGGCGGAAAAAAATACAGGATAATTCGAAGAATAATCTTTAGCGTGATTATACCCGGACTGGCTTTACTCCTTGCACTATTCTTATGGCGCTATTTTACTCCTTTCGATATGAAGATCATGTTGTCGGAAGACAGCGTTAGTTATATACCCGCTATTCCTTTTGAAAAAGGAGACGTCTCCGTACAATTCGGGACTAATTCTCCGGTCGTTCATGCCGTTTGCGCAAATAATCCCGTGATTGTATTTAACGATCTGGGACATCAATATAGAGGAAAAGATGTCCATATCATCTTTATTTCGGCGGGATATCTTTCGATAGATACCATTGTCCCGATACAGAAGTGCGTTAATTTAACCGTGAGACGAGACAAAAGCCTCGGCAAAATATTCGGCACCGTCATTGATTCTACGACAGGACTACCGATACCCGGAACAGATATATATGTTCGAGATATCCATGTCCTCTCCGACAGTGTCGGCTGTTTCTCAATAGACATTCCCTTCGCAAATCAGGATAAACAGCAGGAACTCAAGGCCGTCAAATCCGGCTATAAGGTATGGCTCGGCACTTACCGCCCCTCCGGTCAGCATCCGTGGGAGATTGTACTTGAGAGGTAAATAATCCATAATTAACATTTTTTTTAATATCGTGTCAGAATTGATCCCAATTGTGACACTATAAAGTGTATTTATTAAAGTTTTTAAAAAGTTAATTATGAAAAAATTTTTATCTCTCTTGATTATTGCTGCTGTCGCTTTTACTTTTGCAGGATGTGGTGATGATGACTCCGGTTATGCACCAAAATCTGTTTCCGGTAAAACACTGTATCTCGATTCAAGATTCAGTTCAATTTATTTTTCTTCAAATTCAAGCTGTTCTGTCGAACTTACGTATAATTACTCGACTCTTTTTGAAGTGACAGGTGCGCCATCATGCAGCTATTCTAAAACCGATTATTATACTGCAACGCTGTGGATGTCAGTTCCATATTATTATGATCCGGGGCTCAGCGGCATTAGCCCGAGCTATGGTACTTGGGAATATCAACTGACATTAAACTTTACATCCCCTACCGGAGGATATGCTACAGGAACTGATAATGGAAATTACAATTCTTATATGAGCTTTACAATCTTTTAATGGATTAGCCTAATATTTACTTAAACAGTATAAGATTCAAACAAACATCATATAGACAACTGATTTTGAAATTAATTACACGAATATCTTTTAACTTTTAAACCGAATGACTCAATGGGATATAACGGAGATCGTTTCAAGTATGAAAATAATAACAAAATTAATTTCTGTAATTGCCATTACTTTCACTTTAACAGTTTCATTGTTGGCACAGGATTTAACAATTGGCTCGTTGGATGTTTTAAATAATCAACATCTAATAAACTTTGTTGTCGACTTTTCAAAAGGCACATATGATAATATGAGCGACAAGGAAATGTCTAAATATGAGGCAGACTCGTGGACATTGGAAAAACAAACCGTCTCAATGCAGTTTGTTAAGGAAGTCAACGAAGAACTGAAGGAGGTAAAAGTTAGACTTGGTGAATACGACGAGAACGAGGCAAAATATACGATCGTTCTCGAAATAATTGAGGTAGATGAAGATGGAGATACGGAAGCGAGAGCCTTTATTTTTACTAATGATGACAAGAATGAACTCGTCGCTCGCATCGATGATATGGAAAGTAGCGGCGGTCACTATGGATCGTTTTTTAATTTGATGGGCGATGGCTTTTCTCATTTGGGACATTCTTTTGGAAAATTTCTCGAAAATGCATTTTTTTGGATGAATAGATAATTATTGTCAAATTTAACTTAAAACTAATAATATTAAAAACTTAACTCTTATGAAAAAAAATTTATTTAAAACATTTTTATTACTTGCTGTCATTATTTGCGTATCAGGATGTAAGGAAGAAGAACTTATGCCTACTGCATCTTTTAGCGCTAGCTCGACAATAGTAGAAACAAATGAATCTATCTGGTTTTCAAATTTGTCATTGAACGCTTCAAGATATGAATGGTCGTTCGGCGATGGCAATTACTCGACTGATTATTCTCCTTCATACAGCTATTCCAGAGAGGGGACATATACGGTTACCTTAAAAGCGTATTCTGAAAGCGGTGAGAAAGTAAATTCGGCTATGCAAACTATTTATGTGACTGAACCTTATGAACCTGTGGGAGATGTTATGTTTTGGATGTCACAACAAACTTATGAGGTAACAGTTACTCTTAATGGACAAAATAGATCAATCAGTTTGTATTATCCTTACTCGACTCCTGAATGCGGCAGTAGTGGCTGTGCAAATTTTGTGGATCTTCCGGCAGGCTCTTATTCATACTACGCTGAGAACTCATTGTATTATTGGAGCGGAAGTATCACTGTAACTGATGGCGGATGTAAAACGATGAGACTGTATTTTACTAAAGCACAATTAAAAAATCCAATCGGGGAGAAAACTCCTATGATGGAAGAGGGATTCTAAAATAATAAATTAACTAATTAAATTAATATTATGAAAAAATTATTATGTCTTGCAATCTTTATTAATGTTATAGGTTGCTTATGTGCCCAAGAGAATATTTTTAAACTGAATGAATCAGGTGAATGTGTAATAACTGAAGCCATTGATAATTCATTATCTCAGGCTGAATGTTATCAAAAAGCAAAAGAATGGTTAAATTCATCCGATATGAATTTTGCTATTGTAAGTGATCAAAAAGATCAATCCATCAATTTCTCCGCCGCATTTAATTCGGCATCAAGTTATAATCCGTTTGCCGGCTCTTTCGCCGAAAATTTATTGTTTAACTGTACTATTGAATGCAAAGATAATTCGCTTAGTTATCGCATTTATGATGTACAGATGCAGGAAATTTATGCGGGATATGGTACAAAAAATACTGTCAATCCTATTTCTAATAAAATTCAATTATTGGAAAAAGCAAAAACGGACATCGCAAATGCGGAAACCAATGACGAACTCTCTAAGAAAGAGCGAAAAAATATAATTAACGATTCTGAAGAAATAATCGAAGAGGCACAGGAATCATTGGAAAAAGCAAGCGAAGAACTGCAAAACCGAATCACAAAATTACATGAGTTATTAAAATAATTTTTTTAGTGCCAAAGCAGTTCAAATTCAGACACTAATATAATGCAAATCTTTTATTTATTTATTAAACATACTCGTTATGAAAAAGAATTATTTATTAAATCTACTAATACTATTTGTATTAGGACTCGGAATCTCTTTTTATGGCTGTGAAGGTCCTATGGGTCCTGCGGGCGCTGATGGAATAGACGGCGTTAATGGAGTCGATGGACAAGACGGCGAAGACGGCAATGCAAACGTCACATCACAATCCTTTACTGCAAGTTGGTCAATGGACTGGACAAATTATTTTTGGTATTGCGACTTATATTGTTCGGACATTACTAATAATGTTCTGGAAACAGGCGTAGTTCTTGTTTATGCAAGAGTGCAAAATACTTATAGACAACTGCCTTTTGTATATTATACTACTGATGATACACCGATTTACATTAACCCATTGTTTATTACCGGAATGGTTGAAGTACAGGTAAGATTGGCGGATGGATATTATTTAACTACACAACCATCATTTAACCAATTGAGAGTGGTTACAATACCTGCTCCGGAATTGA
>JAQVPY010000032.1 GCA_028701815.1 Bacteroidales bacterium
AAAGTCATAACACCCGTAAGGGCTAACGATAATTCGAAACCTGTTTTTGCCGTGCTAAAAGTTGAAGAGACTATTTCAGGAAAGACCGTCATGTCACCGAAAAAGATCAGTCTCACGAGGGCGACTATAAATGCGATAATAAAAAACGCGATCCAGATGTAATTCAGTATCATAAATCTCAAGTCAATTTACAAAGGTAAAATATTTTTCAATACTTTTGCAAAAAAACATCATGAAGTTATCGGATATATATCTTGCGGGGGGCTGTTTCTGGGGCACACAACATTTTGTGGAAATGATTAGCGGCGTTATTTCGACGGAGGTCGGGTATGCCAACGGGCACACCGAAGATCCCACATACGCACAAGTTTGTAAAAATGACACGGGTTTCGCAGAAACAGTACATGTTATCTATAATCGAAGTCTTGTCTCCCTGGAGCGAATACTCTCACTCTTTTACAAGATTATTGACCCGACAAGTATAAACCGACAGGGTGAGGATTCCGGGACGCAATACAGAACGGGCATTTACTACGTCAATGATAGCGACCGCAATATTATAAACCAATCTATAGCGGAATTACAGAAGAACTATATCGACCCTGTGGTAATTGAAGTAGAGCCACTGCGCAACTTTTACAAAGCGGAAGATTATCATCAGGAATATCTCAACAACAACCCGGGCGGATATTGTCATATCGCGCCGGAACTTTTTGCATTGGCAAAAGAGCAATAGACTCACAGCTGCATTAATATTCCGGCAAAAAAAAATGCGCTATAGTCACAAAATAAATTATTTCAAGGCAGCATAAACCTTCGCCTCAATTGTATCTTCATTATCGAATACGATTCCATGGATACCGAGTTTATTTGCAGTCTCGATATTGTCCTGTCTGTCGTCGATAAAGATACATTCCTCAGGATTAAGATCATATCTGTCTAAAAGAATACGATAAAAGCGTTCATCCGGCTTTGCAAGTTTTTCAGCACCGGATACTGCGATAGCATCAAAATTTTTAAAAACAGGGTATTTATTATATGCTATTGGAAACGTTTCCGCCGACCAGTTGGTAAGACCGTAGAGGGCATATCCATCTTCTTTCAATTTCTCGATGAGGGCCACGGTTTTAGTAAAACATCCGCCGAGCATCTGTTCCCAATCATCATAAAAACGCTGGAACAAGTCGAAATACTCCGGAAATTTCTCCTGGAGTTCTACGATACTTTTAGCGAAAGGATAGCCCCAATCCAGGGAAGAGTTCCATTCTTCAAAAGAAATTTTATTGAGAAAAGCCATTGTTTCGGCTTCGGTTTTAAAATAGTCTTTCAGGAGATAACGGACATTCCAATCCACAAGCACTCCGCCAAAATCAAAAATCACATTTTTAATAGTCATACAAACAGTTTATTGGGGTTTTACATTCGCCTTCAAGGCATCACTAATCATTTTTTTCAGTTCGATGGTTTTTGTCTGCACGTCACTACGCTTTTCAGGGCGATAAAGATAAGCGTATTTACAAGGAGCGAGTTTATAACTGATATCTTTGAAAGATGGACCCGACACATTCAATCCGAGTCGCACCGGCAGCGGACAGTCTGTAAGAGATATATGATAGTCAAACGACTGGTCAAGGTTATGACGACCTGAGACGACGGCCTTATATTTACCCATCACAATCAAGAAGGGGTAAAGGTCGACCTCATCTCTAAATACAGTCATTTCAACCGACAGGCTATCGACCATATTTTCCGCCTTCTTGTTAAACACAAGATATTTAGAAATTTGTGTAAACGTCTCGCTGTCAAGCAGGACAAGGTTTTGTCCTTCGATAGCGGCAGCACCACGTAAAGTCGAAAACTTCAGGCTATAATCGGATTTAAGGTTTGTTTCCGCAGCAATATGACATTCAGCCTTTCCGGAGAAGGACTTAAGCATAGGAACAATGGTATCTATATCAGGGATCATTTTAATAAGACGGGCCATATCAATATCAAGAAGATGAAAATCGAGACCCACAAAAAGATGATCTTTTCGCGGCGATTTATATAGCGCAGTCAATTGCATTTTAGCTGCATCGGAAGTAAAGCCCATCTCTTCCAGAATCAAGGCTCCGTCTTTGATAGACACGTGTCCTCCAAGATTTTCCAGCACCGTCTCGCCTGTGACAGCCTTCTTTATATGAGTATTCAATCTAACATCCATATTCAGTGGCACCATAAAAGGATCAGGCTCATCATCAGATACGGCGACTACCTTGGTAGTATCGGTGGAGCCGAAGCCGCTAACAATATCCATTATCTGATCGATATCTATAAAATGTCCCGTAAGCATCAAATCCCCATGTAAATCTCCGGTTTTTTCAATATAGTTTTTCATCCCCGTAATTGTCCCCGCCAAATTAAAATCGTTCCTCCCCATCATTATCTTACTGTTTGACAACAAGAGAGTATCAGGTGTCATAGACACATTGAACGACGGAATAATCACAGAATATTCCAGTTGGGAGATTTTGAAGCCGGCAGTGATGATATTGACCTTAACGTAAGGATCCCATTTCAGCATAAAATTCTCCTGCTTTTCATCATAGTGAGAATTGAGATCAAGGCTCAGACTATTTATATCGAAATTGATGGAATCGCCCATGTTAGCTGTGACTTTTCTGCTATTATACTGACAAGACAAATCGACTATTGAGGCATTTTCAATATTAGGGGCAACAACAAAAGCCACGTTTGGAGCCTTAATCGTTCCGGAGACAGTATCTATAGTTAGAGTCAAATCAGAAAATTTCACATTACCGGCAGCAGCTATCGGATCGTCGGAAGTAAAATCCGAAACGGCAGCTTCAATCTTCGCGTCTTTTGCGGCGAATATAGGACCGTCAGTCATAGAAAAATCTATCTTCGAGCTATTTAGCTTAATCATCATTATGTCGTTAACTTTTGGATTAGCTTTATATGGCAGGGTCAAATCGACATTCAACTGTTCAGCAGTGAAAAACATGCTGTCGTTATAATTGCCGGTAACAGTATTCGACTTGATTTCTCCTTTCAGAGAGATCTTGTTTAGATCAAAATCCTGCAGTTGTTTTAGCGTAAATTTACCTTTAAGATCAGCAGTAGCGCGACCTTCAGCCTCAATATTCAGGCTTTTGGGCAATACGGGATACACATCCGGAAGATATATATTGGCTTTGACATTGGCATCAATTAAAAAGTCTTCAAGAAAATCATAGACAGTACCGGAGACATCTAACGAGGAGTTGCGTGCCTTTGCAGTCAGTTTGCTGATAAACAGATTAGAAGGAACAGTGTCTTTAAGATACAGCTTTCCTGACGCTTCGAGATTAACATCTTTCATAGCATAAGGTATGGAAGAATATTTTCCATTCGCAGATTCTATTTTAACATCAGCGTCTATTACAGGGAAAGAGTTCTCGGAATAGATGCCGGCGATCTTAGCATTTACGGAGGCTATGCCACTTTCGAGAGACAGATTCTTTTTAAAAGAGCTGAATGCTTCAGGAATCATCGCAAGGACTTCGGGAATATCCCAGTTTTCAATATCAACAGCGACATTTACTTCTGTTTCATTTGAAGCGAGTTGCATCATAGTGCCGTCAAGGGCTATCTGTTTTTCGGCTATCGTTACAATTGCTTTATTGAGAGATAAACTCTTATAATCGGCCAATTGTATCGAAAGGGGCAGATTCAAGTCAAGGGTCTCATCAATGAGATAGTCGACAGAGTCTAATTGAAATGACGCATCGGGGATATTAAAGAGCAACTTCCCTTCGAACGAGGCATCTTTCAATTTGCCGTCAATATCTATATTTGCATGACGGGCTTCGAGAGATAAATTTGATTTCAGATCGTTATATAAAACTGTGACTTCTTGTATTTTCAGGACTTTAAGCGAGGCCGTCAACTGCGACAGGTCGAAAGAAGATGTGGTATCGTCAGACGATGAGTTGGAATTAAAGACAGCAATATTAGATATCCCGTTTTCATCATTAAATATATTAACGAAAGCATTTTTAAGATTTATCTCATTAACTATGATTTGCTTATCATCCAAAAACGCCTTAGCGTTAACTGAAAGGCGACATTTTTCGGCAAAAAGGATGGTATCGGAAGGAGCACCGTTGATAGGATTAATCATACAGATGCTATCGATATTGAGCCCGAGATAAGGGAACGTGTGTACTATTGACAGTTTTACATTCTTAAAAGAAGTCGGGCAGGAAATAAATTTGCTCACTTGTTTATTAAGGACAGGTGTAATTTTCCCGGGGGTTGTAACAAACCAGAGTGAAGTTCCCACGGCGGCGATTACGAGGACGATTATCGAAGCGAGGGTTATAAGTATTATCTTGATTGTGCGTTTCATTGGACTTTCACGTAATTATATGATTTGCTATAGCTGTCGTGATATTTGAAGGTAGAATCGGTGAGTTCGGTCACCGTATAAGTTTTAGGCACCACCCCACCCATTTCCATTATATGTATTTGAGTAAGGGCATCTCCTTCGAGAGACCATGTAAAAGGTTGGGCATCTTCTTCGAGCACTTCGGATTCGTCCCAAGTGCTTCCTGTATAATCAGAAAAATATTTTTCGTAGAGTTGGGTCCCCGAATTATTCCATTTTCCTATCATCAAAGATTCATCAAAAGACGGATTGTCGACAATAGGACAGGCTGTAAAAAGCAAGGAGACGGTTACTGCAAGCAGCAATAAAATTGATTTCTTTTTCATAAGTCACACTAAATTTACGACATAAAGCGCGCAGTTTTATATCCAGTTTTTAACCTTATAGTAAGCGATAGCGCAATACTCTCGAAGGCAGTTTATTTCAGTAGCAAGATAATTCCAGAATGTATATCTAAGTTTGGTGTTTTTAACGAGCAGGCCGTCATCGTCCATATCGGCGATATTGAGTGACAGGTCGAAATCAACGGGCTCATTAAAAGCGGCGACACCTCTGATGCTTGTAAAGTCGGCTTTATTAAAAGACTTCACGGAGCGTGTCAGGTGAGACGGCGAGGTGATAACGAGTAAATTTTTATTAAGCATTTCGGGAAAGTCATCTCTAAGCCCTATCACTTGGGCTCGAGTATTTCTTCCTTTATGCGAGAACATTACGTCGGCAGTGTCGACACCCTGGCAGACCAGGTTGTCGAACATTCTGTGTGCGCAGAGAGAGTCATCGGGATGGAGTATGATGACAGGCGTATGATAATATTTGGAGAACTCTGCCGTATAATACAGACGGATAAGGTTATCTTCCGAAGGCATGGCGCCTCCGCCCATCATAACAATATAATCCGGCTCAAATATCATATCGCTTTCGTTAGGATCTCTTCCGAGCGAATGATGCATATAATACGGCAGGGGGGTAAACGCCATAAGCAGCATCAGAAAGAAGATACAGCCCAGCGTAATGGTTACAACTTTTAATATATTAAGTAATTTATTTTTCAAATTATAAGCTCTTATAAATGAGTTCGCCGGTACCTATTCGATAACCTTCAGTTTTAAAGACGAGGTCTCCATTTGGATTAACGATAAAGACGAGCGGATAATTGTCTCTGAAATATTGTTTCGTCGAAGAAAGTATTTCATTCATCATCTCAGCATTTTCGTCGATGATAAAAGTTGAATTTTTAGGAAGATTCCATTCGGAGGGTTTAAATCCTGCAGAAGATTTATCCGACGGTATTGCAAAGACGAACATCCCGTTCCATCTCTCAAACTGAGAATTAAAAGCGCAAATATCTTTGAGCAAATGTTTTGTCGGTTCTCTTGTAGGATCGATAAAGCAGAGAACTATTTCTTTGTCCTTAGCATATTCCGGCAGGAGGGCGGCATCTATGTTACCATAAAACTCATCACGTGGAGTAAGTTCGCGAAGGACTATTTTCTTTACTACAACTTCTTCTTCTCCGAGGTTGAAAAACTCCAGCCGTGACAGTGTAGTGCCGTCGCTGTAGCGTATTCCTGTTGAAAGCATATAATAGCCCGCTTCAAGTTCGAGTTTTACAGGGAAGCTCTCCACACGGGGGTCGTTTTCAAAATCAAAAGTGACAAAATCACCGTTTTCAAATTTTGCAATCGTATAATGGATCCAGTATGTCGGCTTAAAGTCGGGAGTAACATCATATTCCAGAACGAGTTCTCCTGTCGGCGGCGCCTGTTTTTCCGTCTCAAAAGCCTTAATATTCCATGAACCGTTTTCATAAACGAAAATGGTATTTGTGGCTCCGTCGAGATAGGCGGGTATATCAAGGGAACGACAAGCTGCCACGAGGAAGATGTCGCGGGAGTGCGGGTCGCTGTGTCTCAATTCAAAAACACCTTGCGGGGAGACGGGGCAGTTGAAATAGTTGCCGTCTTTATCGACCGGAATATTGGCCTTTATCCAAGTGATTATGTCGTCACTTGTAACATCTTCAGAAAATAACGGTGAAAAATTATCGCGGAGATACTGTCTCCACGGACGGATCATCTCATTGGAGATACGAGCCGGAAGGATACCCTTAACGAAAACACCCTGCGGATATTTGTCCGTAACAAAAATGGAAAGCTGCTGTTGCAGAGTTTCAGCCGATATATCACGAAAATCCTTTTCCGACAACGCATCCATATAATCGGTCAGGAGAAGGCCTTCTTTTGCGGAAGCATTGTCTTTGATAAAGGTTAGGATCTCAACATAGTTGCCCTCAGATTTCTTTACGTAAGAACGGATATTCTCGTTTGACAGCGTCTCCGTTTGAAGTGTCAATGTATCAACATTCGGGAAGGTAGCAGTATATGCGTTACGCAAAGAGTCTTCATATTGGAGTCGCTCATTATTTCTTTCTACCTCAGCCGCATCAACGGTATTCGAAGTGGGCAAAGCTGACGGTGGAACAATTTCGAAAAGTTCCACGTACTCTCTGCCCTCAGTTTTTTCTAATGACAAAGTCAGAGAATCGGCAGTTCTGACATCCATTTTGGCATAATTATAAAGACCATCTTTAGAAGCCCAGATAAGCAGGTCGCCCAAGCCGGTGGTAAGAGACGCAAACCCGTTTTCATCAGTAGTACCGGTAGCTATAGGATAATATTCAGCATAATTATACAACTTGAATTTTACGGATGCATCTTCTACGGGGTTACCGTCGACATCGACAACTTTGATTGTTATCTTCTTGGTATCGGTATAATTCGGCAGCATATTGATACGGGAGAAGAGGTCTGTTTTGTAGTTGACTTCTTCTTCACCTTTATATTTCCCGTAGGCGTTGGAATGAACCATCATGGTACGGGTTGCGGGGATGGAGAACCAGCCCATATTGAGCTCGGCGTCAGGTTCGCAAGCACCGAGGTAGTACCATTTCCCATCTACCCAAACTTCCACCCATGCGTGATTGTCGTCGGTATGTGCCCAACGCGGTGTATAACATTGACGGGCAGGGATGCCGACAGCTCTCATGGCGGTAACGGTGAATGTCGATTCTTCGCCGCAGCGACCGTAAGCAGTCTTTATAGTAGCGAGAGGAGCAGAGGTTCTTGCGTCGGAAGGACGATAGGTTACTTTTTCGTGACACAGGTGGTTAACTTCAAGAGCAGCGTCATACATCGACATGTCTTTAACCCTGTCTTTCAACTCATTATATATAGCAACACGAGCAGTGTCGAGGTTTTCATTATTGACTCTGTAAACGAGAACGAAATGTCTGAAAATATCTTCGGGGACATTCCATGAAAATGTTTCCCGTGTTTTAAAGGCGTATTTCACCTGATCGAGGAAGAAGTCGCCGGAGTAGTCTGCGAGGTCGCTATAAGGCATATAAGCGTATAAAAACTCGAGGGCTTCTCTTTCTTTCAAAGAGCAATTATCCATAATGGAAAAGAGTTCAGTTTCACGATTCATTGCCACGTCTTTTCTTTTCAGAAAATCTTCGTGGGTCTGTTCGCGATAGGTCTCATCAGATATAAAATGCTTGTTGCTGCATGAAGCAACTACGATGGCAAGGGCTGTCAACGACAGCAGCAAAAGGTGATGACGTCTCATATAGATTATTTTACTGAGAATTTATAGATTGTTTTAGACACATAACGTTCTCCCGGAACGAGTACGACGGAAGGCCAGTTTGATTTATTGGGGGAGTCGGGATAATGTTGAGTTTCGAGGCAGATAGCCGCATGTTTATTATAACGTACATTGTTTTTTCCGGAGACAGTTCCATCGAGGAAGTTGCCTGAGTATACTTGTATGCCGGGCTCCGTAGTAAACACTTCGAGCTGTATTCCTGTTGCGAGACAATAAAGAGAAGCTGCCAGGGTGTTGATGTTACCATCCGTATTCAGCACCCAGTTATGGTCGTAACCTCTTCCATTTTTCAGTTGGATATCATCGAGTTCAATATCCCGTCCTATTTTCTTAGCTACAGTAAAATCCATCGGAGTATTGCTTATGGGAAGCATCTCGCCGGTTGTCATAAATGTGCTGTCGACAGGAGTAAAGGCATCAGCATTGAGATATAGAAAATCTTCGGTAACAGGTTGCGTCGCATCGCCGGAGAGGTTAAAATACGTATGATTAGTCATATTGATAATCGTACTTTTATCGGTAACGGCTGAATATGAGATCTCTATTGCATTGTCATCGGTTAGTAAAAAGGAAACGTTAGCAATGACTTCCCCGGGAAAGTTGGAGTCGTTATCCGGAGAATCTATAGATAGAGAAAGCGAATTATCAGTTTGAGATACAATGCTATACACTCTATACTGCCACCCCTGGGGTCCGCCATGGAGGCAATGTCCGAAATTATTACACGGCAGCTGGACGGTATCACCGTCGAGAACAAATCTGCCTTTATTGATTCTATTGGCATATCTACCGATGGTAGCTCCGAAATCCGACGGGATTTTGATATAATCTTTGATATTGTCGAAGCCGAGGACGACATCCTGTATCTTACCGTTTTTATCGGGCAGGGCAATAGAGACTATTCTACCGCCGAAATTAGTAATACATACTTCCATCCCGGCATCATTTTTCAGGGTGATGAGTGAGACCTGTTTGCCATTGATTTCATCATTAAAACAACGCGGCGACAACTGTGAAATTGTTTGATCTTTAGGTTTGCAGGAGGCGAATGATAACGCGACTGCTACCAACAACAAAAGTATTTTTTCTTTCATAATTTTTCATTTTTTATTCACTAACATAAAAGAGAATAATTTACAAAGATATATAAAAAAGTCGATGCATGATAATATACCTTTCAAAGGTCAATTAAAAAATATTAATTGCCGGTACAAAATCATAAGACACTGTATAGCTCGGGCTGAGCCACGAAACTACAGGGCGCTGACATAGCAAGCGACCAGAGTAATTTAGCAATTACCTGTATAGACGTGCGTCAGATACTTTGAGGCGATATCTGCAAGTTTATATACTTTAGAGACAGCCGTCGGCGACGCATCAGACATTTTATAACATGGGAAGAAGCGGCTTATGTGATAAGGGATATTTTTATCTATTGAGGCGAGCCATTGAGCTATCGCGGTGATTTCTTCTTCGCTATCGTTTTTCCACGGGATAACTAAAGTTGTAACCTCAACATGGCATGAACGGGCTGCTGTGCTGATAGTATTCTTCACTGTTTCAAGGTCGCCGCCCACGAAATCGTAAAAGTCCTGTGTAAAGCCCTTTAAATCGACATTCATAGCGTCTATATAAGGGAGCAGGTCGCACAAGGGTTTTTCACAAACCGTCCCATTTGTTACGAGGACATTTTTTAAGCCTTTTTGATGAGCGAGACGTGCGCAATCGAGGACGTATTCATAGCTTATCAGCGGCTCGTTGTATGTATAAGCGATACCTATATTCCCGCGAGAGACGAGCTCTTCGGCCTTTAAGACGAGCTTCTCCGGAGACACGTCAACGACTTGTGCAGTGTCTGTAGCAGAAATTTCGCTATTTTGGCAGAAAGGACAATGCAGGTTACAGCCGTAGCTACCTACGGAAAGTATCATTTTACCCGGGTAAAAATTCCTCAGGGGTTTTTTCTCTACAGGATCCAAAGCAATAGAGGTAAGTCTGCCATAGTTGGAACAAACTATTTTAGCGTCCTTGCATGTTCTTGCCAAACAGACACCGATTTGTCCTTCCGACATCATACAATGACGGGGACAGAGTTCACATTGGATTTTCATTTTGCTATAGTTCTGTTTTATCTTGTTATCAAAATAACATTAAAGTTCTTACAATGTAATTTAATAACGATTTCAGCATCTTTCTTCGTATAAATAGTCATACGAAACACACCTATTTAGCATGATTCTAAATAAGGATTATTTGTGTCTAACCACCTTAAATCGCTGGAGTTTAACTTGTTCATCGGGACCGATTCCGGCTTTTTGGCGTGCAATATTTATTTGCTGTTCCACGGTGTCCACGCCGTCTATATTAGGTAGCAGAAGACCGCGGCGGCGACCGTTGGTAACTATCACACCATAGCGTTTAACGTCGAGTTGTGAAGGGCTGTCGATATCTTCAAGCACGTCGAGCACGTCGACGCTATAGACGAGCATATTTAGTTCGTTACGGTTGACGGGGTTAAAACGCGGGTCTTCGCTTCCGGAGGACACTGCGTTTCTAAGTATTTCGGCGGCTATAGAAGATGTTGTCGGACCGATGGTACCTATGCAGCCGCGCAGTTGTCCATATTCTTTCAGAGATACGAACACGCCGGCTTCTCGGTTGAGCATTTCTTCGGGCAGGTCATCGGGCATAGTCGCGCGTTCGCCTGTTTTTATGTACGTTTCGAGGCTATATTTTGCGAGGCGGACGTACGGGTCCATTTGGGTTTCGTCGTATTTAGGCATATTCTGTTCCCGGTAAATAACATCGAAATGGCGAGCTGTATCGTTTTTGGCGACGGAAAAAGTTGCCACGCCATAGCCGACACCGAAGGGACCTTCATAAGACAGCAGTTTAGAGTTAACGTCGACACCGTCGAAGGCGCCGGCCATAATCTGGAACGAGCGCAGTCCGCATTCTCCGGCGGCGTCGCAGAAGTTTTCGTCGAAAGACAGAAATTGCAGGAAGTCGCCTTCATCCATAGCGCGGGTAACCTGTTTATCGAAGGCGGGACCTTCGGCAGCGAAGCCGTAGGGACCGTCGGGCAGCAGTTTATGTGACAGGTCGCCACTTGCAAGAAACACCACATTACGGTGCAGATCGTCAGCAGTTTCCTTTATAAGTTTTCCCAATCGGTAGTGATAAATCGGGGGCAGTCCCGAGAGACCGATACGCACGAGTTTATAATCTGTATATTGTTCATTCACAAACGACAGTGGGATCATAGTCCCATGGTCGAGAGTTTTATCGCGTTCGCCGAGTGTCCCGGCGGGGATATCGGCTATATTTGCTTTAGCGCATAGCATCTTCACGAAGTCGGTATCATATTCCACTTTCATCCCGAGTTCAGGTTGTCTAAACTGTCGAAAGTCGCCGCGAGCCTCAGTTCCGGGTGATATATGAAAATAATCGGCATACATAATAGAATGCGGAGATGTAAGCACTATAGTCTGAGGTTTAAGTGCAGCGATTTGTCTCGCCACTTCGCGACAGGCCTCGGTAGTTTTTTGAATTTTCTTTTCCTCGCCGCGACCTATCTGTGGGAGGATGATAGGTGGATGAGGCATAATAAAAGCAGCAGTAACTGACATAATGACCTCCTTTTTATGAGTAATGCAAAGGTAGTGATAATTATAAAAAGTAGTTATATTTGTAAGTCGTTTTTGGTGCTAATGCCACACTTATCGGAGTGCAGGCGGGGAAAAAGCTGTTCGGGAGAGCCGAATTAAATGTTGGCATGAAAGGTATTTTACTCGTTGGGATTGGATACAGGTTCTAATATAGAATAAGATTCCATTTCTGATATAACACAAGATGTACCATTGATTAGATAAACGTTTGAATCACAAGCCACAGCGATACGGCAATCATAAATATCGCAATTACTTTTTTATATTTCTTTTTGTCGGCTACGCGGATAAACCTATTGGCTAAGAAGTTGCCGGCGATCATTGCCAATCCGATATAGAAGCCGTTGAGGAAGACATGTACGTCCATCAGTGCCAACTTGTTATAGACTAATATTTTAACCACGTGCATTGCAGCGGCGGCGGCAGCTTCAGTAGCGATATAGGCAACAGGAGTCAGTTCGAGTGTCATGAATACTGCGCTGCTCAGAGGTCCTGAGATGCCTAACAGTCCGTTGATGACGCCTGTTATCCCGCCGCCAATCAGAACAGTGCCTTTGCCTTGTGGCAGTTTAATTTTTCCTGTGAGTTTGATGATAGCGAAGATGATAAGAGCTATGCCCAAGACGCGGGTCATCGGAATTTTAGGCGCATATGCAAATCCTGCAGCACCGAGAGCTGTAAGAGGAGCGGCCGTCAGCAGAAACCATCCGGCTTTTTTCCATTGGATCTCTTTCCATCCGAAGACCATTCGCGACAGATTGCTCATCAGTTGCGCTATGGTTGAGACAGGCACAGCCACTTCCACACCATAGAAATATGTTATCACGGGGAGCAAAATCATACCTCCGCCAAAGCCGATACTGCCCGAAAGTGCTCCGGCAACAAAACCAACTATTATGAGAACCAACCACATCATAAGCAAAATATTTAATTTTTACCGCATAACAACTTTATGAGCAAATGGCAATAATAAAGCTGCAATCTTTGGCAAACGCATTTGTAATTTTGGAAGGCCTTTATTTATAAAATTCTCCATGCCTAAAATCTCTTCAAAATCGTGTAAAATAAAAACTACAGGCAAAGAGAGCATAAAAATAATATTAAGTTTATCCATGATGAATAAAATTATAAAGTGACTTTATATTTACATCTAATTTTTTAGATAAAATATTGATTGTCAATTCTTCTATTGCAGCTAATAAAGCCACCGCAAATATAGGAATAATTACAATATCAGAATCAATTATCAACAGAAAAAATGGAATGAAAAACAGGACAAATCCACAAATTTTGTTCATCACGGTATGTAGAAATGCGACCTTTTTAAATTTTGCAAAAGCCACTACTGCCGAAGCCGTTTTTAGAAGAATAATGACACCGCAAACGATCCACATCCACATTTTGAATTTTAATATAGGAATAAAGATAATGAGGAAAACAGCAAAGAAGACAATATCGGCAATTGAGTCCAACTTTGCGCCTAAATTCGTTTCGAGGTGATATCTTCTTGCAATAAAGCCATCTGCCGCATCGCTAAGACCTATAAGCGAATAAAGGATAAAAAACGGCATAGTCAATGGTACTGTCAACAGCAAAAAAGGCGATATTATCAGTCTCAAAAGGCTGAGAACATTAGGCATATTGGCGATTTTGTTTGACATTGATTCTAACTCTCATTCAAATATAATTTGCAAAAGTACTTAATAATGTCTGTTTAAAACGCGATTTTTTCTTAATCTCACTGACTATTACAGGTGTTTTTACATCTGGTGTTGTAATAATAAAAACAACAATTTTTTTATTGTATTACTTTATCAATAATCTTTTCTAATCTTTCAATATCTTCATCAGCTTTATAATAGCCGGCAGCTTTGGCAGCTTTATATAATTGTAACGCCTTATTAATATCTTTTGTTGTCCCGACGCCTTCTTCGTAACAGGTGGCGAGGTTGTTCAGTGTTCTACCATCGGCATCAGGTTCAGCTAAAGTCAGCAGGCGGAAGCATTCATCGTAGTCGACAGCCACATAGCGACCATCGTGATAAATGTCGGCAAGTGCAGAAAGTGCAGGAGAATATCTTTTAGCCACAGCTTTCCGCATCCAGTTTAGTCCTTCTTCATATTTAGGCTCAAACCATTTATTGCCGTAAAATAGGACAAAGCCCAAGTTAAATTCCGCATCGGCATCTCCTGTCTCCGCTTTTTGGCGGAAAACTTCTATTGCCTTTAAAGCTTCTTCCTGTGTAGGACAGTGATGACTGCAATGTGCGCAGTCGCCATCTTTATGGCAATCATCTTCTGTACCGTTAAAAGGTGCATCTAAAACATGCTTGTCATCTTTTTTATAGTATAAAGTTCCCTTTTTTGCGTAAAAAATTGGATTGTCGGGGTGGACATCAATGTATGGTGGGTGATCTTCACTATCAACACATTCTTCATAATAGAAATCCGAAGCTATTTCTTTGAGTGAGGCGGGAAGGGAGATAAAATCGAGGCAGTTAAAAACATTATAACCGATTATTTCAACCCCTTCGGAAATGGTTACTTTTTTAAGCCACATTCCGTCAAACGCCATATTCCCAATTTCTTTTACCGATGGTGGAATTATAAGCTCCTCCAAATAATTAAGGTGAAAACATTTATCCGGAATTTTATTGAGATTGTTCGACAAAGTCAATTTTTCAACATCTGTGCCACAAAAAGCTCCATTTCCAATGGTTGTAACTGAATCCGGAAGAAGAATAGTCAGTATTTCTGTATCGACAAATGCATAATCTCCTATTTCTTTTAAAGAGTTATTGAATTTGACGGATCGTAATTTATCATAATCGCAGCATAAACATTTGCCAATATATTCCACACCTTCGGGAAGTACGAAATCCTTAATGGTATTCGGTATGTGAATCAGCGATTTTTTGTCTTCCGAAAACACAAATCGGTTATCATCAAAGATGAAAGATTTTGTTCTGTCAGAATTGATAATTATTTTCGTCAGAATTGAAAGTGAGCCCCAATTATAATCAACTGTTGTCAAAGTTTCTTCAACAAAAGAATTGATGTTATAATTAATATCCTTATTACTTATGATATTAATGTTATCTAATGTCAGCCTTTTTAATTTCAGCTTGAACAAATTCTCTTCAAAAGTAAATAGCTTATCCGAATCAAGAAGGCCTTTTAAAGTCAACTCATCCACATCCTGATTATCTTTAATCCAATTGGTAAAAGAAATGTAATCCAATTTTTGTGTTTCATCGGCAACATTAGAATTTAGAATTACGTTGCCGTCTTTTATGATGACAGTCGCTTTTTTCATTGCTACCGGGTAGAGTCTTCTTTTCCTTCCTCCTTCTCATGCAACTTGATATATACGATAATCCCGAGTTGTAGCTCCGGATGTTCTTCCGGAGCTACTCGGTTAATTCTGACCTCAAACAAATCGTTCCAACCCTGTTGAAGAAATTTGCATATATCATGATTTTCTCCTCTGGGGATAAAGCCGATCTTATCGTCGCCGTAATAGAGGGCTACGGCATAAGGGTCGAATTTATTGTCCTCCTCAAGTTCCAGACGAAGCTCGGTGCCGATATGTAGCTCATTAAAGACGATAGGACCGTCCCAATAAGTAAAGCCTGCGACATGAGTCGTCATATAATGTCTGCGTTTTAGTGCTTTTTCCATTTTCTAAAGGTAATAGTTTAACGCGACAAAGGAACAACCGATTTTTGACAACTTGTGTCAAAGAAAAATTTTTTTCAAAAAATTTTATCTTTTTTCTTCATTTTGGAGTAATTTCATCAAAATGACAGCGTTAAGAGTTTCCAAGGCACCAAAAACGAAATAGATATTTGTCATGAAATTAAATCCGAACAGCACCCACTCGAGGGCGCACCACAGCATCAATATCACGCCGGAAACGAGGGCAAACAAAGGGGCATAGCGATTATTGCGCAGCAGCATCACAGCC
>JAQVPY010000033.1 GCA_028701815.1 Bacteroidales bacterium
GAAAAAATTTAATGAGCCTGCAACTTCTTCCAAGACATTAACTTTAACGCCTAACGGTAAATCTTCTGTCCCCTTATTGGTTACAAGTGCCTCAAACTTGAGTTCATCACCCTCACCCGGAATTTCAGCAACGGTAACATCAATAGTTTGTCCTATGATGCTTGAACCGCCGGCGGTAATGTTCGGGAGAGAGCCGCCACCTACATTTACAGAAAATCTGACATTGAACCATACAGAGTCATTGTTCTCATTATAGAAAACATATTGAATCATCGTGGTTCCTGCTTGTAACATAGGCATATAATGCGAAGAAAATTCCACAGAAGCACCTGCAGCAATCGGTTCCACATTACTGATATCTAAATGTGTCATACCGGGAGCCCAGCATTGAGAATAGCAGAAGAAATTCAGCGTTCCGGGAACTTCTTCGAGAACATAAATGTTTACTCCTAAAGGCATGGCCTCTGTAAGAGGATTGGTTACAAGTGCCTCAAACTTGAGTTCATCACCCTCACCCGGAATTTCGGTAACAGCCACTTCCATGGTCTGTCCCAATATACTTGCTCCGTCAGCAGTAATATCAGGCAATTGAGCGTAAGAATAGCTCAAAAGCGCAGTAAATAATAATAACAAAGTAATTTTTTTCATTTTCAATATTTTTTAATTAATACAATCGTTTATTATATCGTCATCAACAATATTTGGTATGTTGACTTTTAAATTCGGCTCCGAAGCCATAGCACGTCTTATGGCAAACATCGCATTTTCATTTCGCGCCCAGTTTCTACGAGAGATACCGTTGTTTACATCCCAATACAGCATCATCTTTAATCTGCGATCAGCGTCGGCACTACCATCAAGAACCATACCGAAGCCGCCGTTGATGACTTCTCCCCAGCCTACTCCGCCGCCATTGTGGATTGAGACCCAGGTGGCTCCGCGGAAGCCGTCACCTATAACATTCTGTATCGCCATATCGGCAGTAAACTGTGATCCGTCGTAAATATTAGACGTTTCTCTGAAAGGAGAATCCGTACCCGACACATCATGATGGTCTCTTCCGAGTACTACCGGAGCACTTATCTTTCCTTCTTTTATGGCTTTGTTAAAGGCAGCAGCTATCTTTGTACGACCCTCACAGTCGGCATATAAAATTCTCGCCTGTGAACCTACGACAAGATGATTCTTGCCTGCTTCCTTTATCCAGTGAATGTTGTCTCTCATCTGCATCTTAATCTCTTCCGGGGAATGCTGCATTATCTCTTCGAGAACCTCGGCAGCAATCTTATCTGTCATCTCCAAATCCTTAGGGTCAGATGAAGTACATACCCAACGGAAAGGACCGAACCCGAAATCAAAATACAACGGACCCATAATATCCTGTACATACGACGGATATTTGAATTTACCGTCAGCCTTGAACACATCCGCGCCGGCTCTTCCTGCTTCAAGAAGGAACGCATTGCCGTAATCCCAGAAATACATACCCTTGGCAGCAACTCTGTTTATAGCAGCAACCTGACGGCGTAATGAACGATGTACATATTCTTTGAATTTATCCGGATCTTCCGCCATCATCCTATTAGACTCTTCAAATGTTAACTCTGCAGGATAATAGCCGCCGGCATAAGGATTGTGCAGGGATGTCTGGTCACTTCCAAGTTCAATTGGGATATTCGCTTCATCTATCTTTTCCCAAAGGTCAACGATGTTGCCCTGATATGCCAATGATACAGCTTCCTTATTTTCACGAGCTTTCATAATACGAGCCATGAGCTTATCAAGATCTTCATAAACCTCATCTACCCAGCCCTGTTCGTAACGGACCTTGGTAGCTTTGGGGTTGATTTCAGCAATAACACCGATAGCACCTGCAATAACAGCAGCCTTGGGCTGTGCTCCCGACATGCCGCCGAGACCGGAGGTAACATAAACCTTGCCTGCGATGTCGCCCTTACTGTGCAATCTCGCTGCATTCAGGACCGTAATGGTCGTCCCGTGAACAATGCCCTGCGGCCCAATGTACATGTATGAACCTGCCGTCATCTGCCCGTATTGCGAAACACCCATGGCATTAAACCTCTCATAATCGTCCTTGGACGAATAATTCGGAATAACCATGCCGTTGGTAACTACAACACGCGGAGCGTCTTTATGCGACGGGAACAGACCCATGGGATGACCTGAATACATCACCAGCGTCTGCTCATCAGTCATCTCAGCCAAAAATTTCATGGTAAGAAGATATTGAGCCCAATTTTGGAAAATAGCTCCGTTTCCGCCATAAATGATAAGCTCATTAGGATGCTGAGCAACAGCATTGTCGAGATTATTACTGATCATCAACATGATAGCAGCAGCCTGCTTCGATTTATGCGGGAAAGCATTTATATCACGAGCATATATCTTATAGTCGGGACGAAATCTGTACATATAAATACGCCCGTATTTTTCCAATTCTTCTGCAAACTCTTTCGCTAAAAAAGCATGATGCTTTTGGGGAAAATATCTGAGCGCATTGCGCAACGCAAGCTTCTTCTCTTCATTGGTCAACAGATCTTTTCTTTTGGGAGCGTGATTTATTGATGAATCTAACGGCTTCAACTCGGGTAACTCATCGGGAATACCCTGAAGTATTACTTTTTTAAATTCTTCAGATGTCATATCTTTTCTTTTATTATATTTGCACTATAGTTTTGCAAAGATAGCTCATAAATAATTATTAAAGAATATTTCACGTTGATAACTTTCAAAAAAAACCTTAAAACTATAGCGACATTTGTCTCATGTATTTTATTGTTTTCGGTAATGTTTTCGCAGGATCTTCCTCCCGGCTGGGGCGGATATTCCAACACTCCCGCCTTTCACACTTTTATCCTGCCGGTAGATGTTGTCCCTACTATCATAGATGAGGAGATCTTATACGGCGACTATATCGGGGCATTTTTTGAAGATGAAGGCATATTGAAGTGCGGCGGCGCGACCATGTACACCGGCGAAAACAACATCTCCGTCACCGCTTATGCCGACGACTCCTTTATCACCGGAAAAGACGGCTTCTATGCCGGCGATTCTGTTTTCTGGAAAATTTATTCCTACGAAAACATTATGGAATACCACGTCTTCGTGGAATATGATACGGGTTATATTTATAATACCTCCGGTCGTTTTACCCCGATGGCAATATCAGTGTTTTCATATATGTCCACAGATGAATTTTGGTCGATTGGAAATACAGAAACAAAAAAGCTTGTAATAAGTCCTAACCCCGCCGGCGATGCAATTTTCATGTCGATACCGGGATTGAAATCGGAACAGGAATATATGGTTTACAACATAACAGGGAAGGTTGTCATGAAAGGTATCTTTTCACCCCCCGCCACCGACATATCGTTGAAAAATCTCTCAAAGGGCGTTTATATAGTGAGAACAGGACCCATGACAGGTCGGTTTATTAAATATTAACGTCGTTTAAAATTCTATTCACAATCATTCATGATAGTGAAGATATATATTTTTGTATTCTCCATTAATGGAGCGTCTTCAGCAATTATATTACCCCAGCGGTCTTTTACGTCCACCTCCTCAAATTTTATCATTTCATCATAGCGACGATTATATCTCCATACGGCATCTCTGACACGCGCGCCACGAAAGATTATCAAGGGTTTGTCATTTACAAATACCTTCATAATTATCTCCCATATTTAACATCTTGTTTCACCTCAACACGGGAAACTCCGAAATAATCAACATAAGGTTGCTTGCTTAGATAATCCATAATGACATCTGAGGTTACAACAAAAAGATTTCTTCCCTCATCTTGCTTCTCATAATCACTGACAGATGCCATATATGAACTCATGACAACACTGTATGTACGTTTTTTATCGAATTTAGAACCGTCTGAATTCATTACAGTCACCTTTTTAACATCCTTATTGTCTTTTCCAAGGTGAATTTTATATTTGATACCTGACACATACGCGGGGCCATAATCATCGGCACAAGACACTGCCGCAAGCATACGTTCAACTTCTTCACCCGTGAGCTTGTATTCTACCAACTCGTTACCAAACGGGTCAAGACGATAAATATCATTAACTGTGATATTTCCCTTCTCTTTATAATCATATCGTACACCGCCACTGTTTTGTACTGCAATGTCTGCGTGCAATTCGGCACGTAAAGCATCTGCCATAAGGCAGCCCAGTTCCTCTTTATTACTAAAATCACTCGCGGCTTTTGTAAGAACACGCAAGAGTACCGGATTATCACTATAATTATCTACTATGGTCTGAACTTCGATATCTTTATTTGGATAATTCCTTACATCAAACAGTTGCGCACGCTTATCCACAACCTTTCCATCCTTGACGACAAACGTTGCAAGGGTGGCATATTTTAAAAATCGTTCCGCTTGAGTTATCATAACTCCGTTTTCAATCTTACACGGATCAACTTTCGTATGCGAATGCCCTCCAATTATTATGTCAGCTTCCGGCATTATTGACGCAAGTTCAATATCCCCCTCAAAGCCGTTGTGGGTCAGCAAAACAAAAACGTCACATTCGCGACGCATCCATTTGTACTCTTTCGCCACCTCATTTAAAGGACGATATTTAAGATTAGTAAAATATTTCGGATGTGCGTCCGGAACACCTGTCGCTTCCGAGGTCTGAACTAATCCCAATATTCCGATACGAATTCCGTTGCGCTCCACAAATGTAAAAGGTTGCAAAAGCAGCCGTAATGAATCAAGAGCATACATATTCGCACATAGAAAAGTGAAATAAGCATTATTAATAACAGTACGTAACCCATCGGTTCCGGCATCAAATTCATGATTTCCGATAGCCGAATAATTAAACCCGACCTTATTCATTAAATCGACAACAGGCTTTGAAGAAACAGGATGAATATCATTAATCGGATTTCCCGTTCTGTTATCTCCCGCAGAAAGCACTAACAAATCGGGATAGACATTTCGCAAGCTATCAACAATATATGCCAACTGCGGAAAACGTTCTATCGCAGCATGCATGTCATTTACTGAAAGGATATGAACTTCCCCTGTTTGTGCAAATAAGGAAAATACATTAAGGGTAAGTAATAATAAATAAGTGATAAATCTTTTCATGATATTTTATTTAAACAGAACAAAAGGTATAATTATTTTAAATATAAAATAAAATATCATAAGAATTATAGAGATATTTCCACCGACTTCCCTTCTGCAATTGTAAAATACTGTATTGGTTTCCCTTTAATAATAATTGCGACCGCTATCTTCCGTCCCTGAAGACGCTTTACCTCAATGTCGAAAGGCCCTTCACCAAAAGCCCTGATGTTGCGCAACGCCATGCTCCCCCACTCTGCCGGCAACTGAGGCGCTACCATAAAAGAATGAAATCCCGTAGGTCGAATTCCGAAAAGGCCTTCGGTATAAACTCTGCAATAGAGACCGCTCTCCGCCGCAAGATGACGCTGGTTGCCCTCAGGCCAAGCCTCTATGGGATATGGAACGTGCTCGCCGAGAAGACGAGTATCGGAATAATTCTTTAAAAAATTCACAGCCTCCTCAACAGCTCCAGAAGCAAATAATCCTCTTAACGCATATAAGGTGGTCCTGTCCCAAAAGGTCTCGCTGCCCGCCTGCGTGAGCAAACCATTCTCCGTTAAGAGCCGCGGCGACAAAAGAGCCGCAACAGTACCTTCCTTTCTGTCATAAATGCCGACGGTAAGCGGAATACATATCCACGAACGCAAAACATCATTCCCGTCGTAATACCTGTATGTCTCAAAGCCCTCTACCTCCACGCCGAAATACGACTCAATATCTTTACAAAGTTGCGCCGCACGCTTTTTATATGAACGCGCCTTGACATTCTCTCCGAGCTCATTTGCTAAATATGAAGCCGAAACAAGAGCATCATAATATAGTGAAGACGTGCACAAATTAGCTTTACCCGACGGAAACCGCCCTTCAAGTTCATCGGTGTCTGAAGCGACAACCCCATCAACAGTGAGATGCCGCCGCGAATATTCAAGACACCATTCTATGAGCGACCACAACTCTTCCGCCGCCGCAATATCGCCATATTCGAGCGCAAAACGCGAAGCGCCGTAAGCAATCATGGCCGCATCTCCCCTGTCGCCCGCACCGTTCCATATATCATCACCCTCGGCGATGATGGAACTCGGCAACGACTTGTACTTGTCATTCATAAAACGGGCAAAATGCCTGAAAGAATTTATCGCAGATTCATTTCCCCTGTCATATCCGATAAAAGGGAAAAATGGATTTACATATTCGGCTTGGTCGTTTGCCCATATTGCAGCATAATAAGACTCGCCGCCCGGAGCATGCATCAGCCCGCCCTTCGTTCTAAAAATGCTCTCTGAAGCCCTGACCTTCGCAAACGCAAAAGCCGTATTGAGAACAGTGTCTGGAGTGTCAAGCACCAACTTCTCCCATATCTCAGAAACGAAATCATCTCTTTTCTCCTCCTCCACTGCTACATCCAGAACAATATCTTCATCCGGAAGCATGGCTGAAAAATAAGCATAAAACTGTAGGCTGTCGCCCTGCGCAAGTTTATATAAACCGCTGCCGATAATAGCGGACACAAGTTTATAGCTGCCCCGAACGCCCTCTTCGGAATCTGTAAGATATTCGGAAAGATATTCAGGGACATTTATTGTCAATGACTTGGCACTGATATTCTCTATTACATATTTCTCACAAAATACGGGTAATGTAGTTGACGGAAAAACAGTCCTCGTCACCCTGACAACCGGCGGTGTAACAGTTGCACGCGCACCGCCTACCAAGCCGTAACCGGCATCGAAAAGACTTACTACGCTAAGTTTTCCGTTTAATTGTAACAATTCCGCCCTTTCATTTTTCAGAGTTCTTCCGTTTACAATAAGCAAGGATGGAATATCAACAGCAAAACGCCGCATCAGACTTGCATGAGTATTGTTCGGAATGGTACGTAGCATTGGGAAAACGAGAGATCGCTCCATAGAAAAACCACCGGAACAGTCAACACCGTAACGAATCACCGCCGACATCTTTTCGCCACTCATCTCAATATGATCGAAATGCGGCTCATCAGTATCTCTTACACGCCATATTATTGATCCGTCGGCTTGGATTTCCCAACGGGAAGAGGTATTGCGATCTGAAGACTTCTCCGATAGACCTTTAGATGACTGCGCAAAAGCGAAATCAGCTGTCGCCATAAAAGAGACAGCAAAACACAAAAGCAATGGGAACAGCCGATTACATCTCAGGGAATAAGGATTCATCGGTGTAGGCGTTTTCATAATACAATGTATTTTCAATGGAAAGGATGTTTTCTACCATGCCTATCTTAGTAGAAGCCGGCACATTTTCGGGCTCGATAACAAGGACTGCGCGATAATCCCCGAGGGCGCGTCCGAACTCACGGATTTTTCTGTAAATATCACCACGCATCATATATGATTCGGCAGTCTCTTCCTTCAACAATTCCTCTGACAGGCTATCTATTGCTTCTTGAAAGCGTTCTTGTCCGCACAAGTTTTCAATATGTTTTTTCAGGTCTAATTCTTTCATAATATTTTCTGCAAAATTATTTAATTTTTTTTACTTTTGCACAAAATTAAAATACAGGTTTATATGATCACGAATAATTTCATTGAGCGTCACGTAGGTCCTAATAAAGAACAGACGGAAAAGATGCTAAAACGTATCGGGGTATCATCAATAGAAGAGTTAATTGACATGACGATACCTTCAAAAATCAGGTTTAAAGAAGACCTCGACCTTCCACAGGGGATGAACGAATACGAATACATGAACTACATAAAAGGTCTCGGAGCAAAGAATAAGATATTCAGGACCTACATCGGGTTGGGATACTACAATACTATTCTTCCGGGCGTTATTCAAAGAAATATTCTTGAAAATCCGAGTTGGTACACATCATATACTCCCTATCAGGCTGAGATTTCGCAAGGACGTCTTGAAGCCCTGTTGACATTTCAGACGATGGTTTCCGATTTAACAGGAATGCCTATTTCAAACTGTTCCTTATTAGATGAAGGGACGTCTGCCGCAGAAGCGATGATTATGACCTTCAACTGCCGCAGCAGAGAGATGGCAAAACGTGGCGACAACAAGTTCTTCGTTTCCGAAAACGTCCTCCCGCAGTCGCTGGCAGTAATGAAAACAAGAGCTCACAACCTCGGCATTGAAATACACGTAGGCAATGAAAACGACTTCGATTTCGGAGAAGGATTTTATGGTGCGATCTTACAATATCCTACAGCCAAAGGTTCCGTTAACGACTACAAGTGGTTTACAGAAAAAGCTCATGAAAAAGGCATAGTCGTTACTGTTGCCGTTGATCTGATGAGTTTAGCACTTCTGACTCCTCCGGGAGAATGGGGAGCAGACATCGTTGTCGGATCCTCACAGCGTTTCGGTACACCTATGGGCTTCGGCGGCGCTCATGCGGCATTTTTGGCGACTGTTGACGAATATAAACGTAAAATGCCGGGAAGAATTATCGGCATTACAATCGACAAGACCGGAAAAAGAGCTTTACGTATGGCTCTTCAAACGCGTGAACAGCATATCAAACGCGAAAAAGCAACTTCCAATATCTGTACATCTCAGGCATTGATGGCTACCATGGCCGGATTCTACGGTGCATATCACGGACCCGACGGCATCAAACAGATTGCAAGACATATAAATATCCTGACCATTGTTCTTTCAAACAAACTTCAGAAATTGGGATATATTCAAAATAATAAGAACTTCTTCGATACCATAGATGTTACAATGCCAAAAGGCGTTTGCACCTGCACTATCAACGATATGGCACTGAAAAACGAAATGAACTTCAGAATTATCTCTAAAGAAGAATTATCAATAAGTCTCGACGAAACAACATCTCTTAATGACGTAAACGAAATCATTAAGATCTTTTCAGACGCTGCCGACAAACCTTTTACACCGTTTGTTTGCGACAAGGCTATATGCCAAAAGATGGCATCTATACCAACGTATATGCAGCGCACCTCGGACTTTATGACGGCAAAAGTTTTCAACGAATATCATTCGGAGACCGACATGATGCGTTATATGACATATCTTGAAAACAAGGATTTGGCTTTGAACAGATGTATGACTCCGTTGGGCTCATGCACAATGAAATTAAATGCAGCTGCATGGATGTTCTGTTTGAGCATGCCGGAGTTTTCAAGCATCCACCCGTTTGTTCCGCAGGATCAGGCTTTAGGATATAAAGAAATGCTCGACGACTATACGGAAATTCTGAAGAAAGTAACCCATTTCGAAGGCATTTCATTCCAGGCCACATCTGGCGCTTCCGGAGAATATACAGGACTGCTTACCATTAGAGCTTATCAGGAAGATAAGGGCGAACATTATAGAGACATCTGCCTTATTCCGGCATCTGCTCACGGAACCAATCCGGCGAGTGCTGCAATGGCGGGATTTGAAGTTGTGGTCGTCAACTGCGACGAACACGGCAACATCGACTTGCACGACTTACGTGCCAAAGCCGAACAGTATAAAGACAGGCTATCATGTATTATGGTTACCTACCCTTCAACTCATGGCGTATTTGAAGAAGGCATTCTCGAATTGGTTGACATAATCCACAGCAACGGAGGTCAGGTTTATATGGACGGCGCCAACATGAACGCGCAGGTCGGATATACAGCCCCGGGCTATATAGGAGCAGACGTTTGTCACCTCAATCTCCACAAAACCTTCGGCAGTCCTCACGGCGGCGGCGGTCCCGGAGTAGGTCCCATAGGAGTTGCAAAACACCTCGTTCCTTATCTCCCGTCTAATCCTATCATTCATATCGGCAGCGACGACTCAAAGAGCCTCGGCGCAGTTTCTTCCGCTCCTTACGGAAGTGCTTCCATCATCCCTATCTCTTATGCTTATTGTAAAATGCTCGGCGGCGAAGGAATGAAAGAAGCTACCGCGATGGCTATCTTAAATGCAAACTACCTGCGTAAATGCCTTGAAGACTATTATCCTATTTTATATGTAGGCGCGAAAGGAATGTGCGCTCATGAAATGATCCTCGACTGCAATATCTTCCATAAAACCGCCAACATCGAAGTCATCGAGATTGCAAAACGTTTGATGGACTACGGCTTCCACGCTCCTACCGTGGCATTCCCTGTACACGGCACTTTGATGGTGGAACCTACCGAAAGTGAACCGCTTAGAGAACTCGACCGCTTTGTAGATGCCATGATCTCTATCAGAAAAGAAATGCAGGAAATCGAAGAAGGTCACGCCGATAGAATCAACAACTGCATTAAAAACGCCCCGCATACATGCGAGATGGCTACCGCTGAAGAATGGGACTTCCCGTACAGCAGAGCTAAAGCATGCTTCCCTATGGGCTATGTCGATGACAAATATTGGCCCCCTGTAGGCAAAATCGACGACGGCTACGGCGATAGAAATTTAGTCTGCACATGCTAAACAATACTGAAAGAGGCTGCCTTCGCGGCCTCTTTTTTTAACTTCTTATCATAATGGATATTATTGAAATCAGACATTATCTTCATCAACATCCGGAATTGTCGGGACAAGAAACAAATACGATGCAAACCATCGCGGACTTTTTAAAGCCTCTAAAGCCCGACATTCTTGAGACTCACGTGGCCGGCTGTAATGGTCTTACAGCTGTTTTCTATGGCGAAAACCGTAATAAGTCCGTTGCATTCAGAGCCGACATCGATGCACTCCCGATAGAAGAAGATGCCGACCTTCAATATAAATCCTACAACAAGGGCGTAGCGCACAAATGCGGTCACGACGGACATACTGCAATATTGTTAGACTTCGCTCGAAAAATAGCCTTTAAAAGCCGCCCCTTCAACATCATCCTCCTCTTCCAGCCGGAAGAAGAAACAGGATATGGAGCAAAAAAGATGCTTCAATCCGAAACTCTCAGACGATTAAAGCCCGATGCTATTTTCGGACTTCACAATATTCCCGGAGCTCCGTTGGGAGACATCGTAATCAAATACGACACCTTCGCCGCCGCTTCAACAGGGTTTATTATCAAACTGCATGGACGACAGGCTCATGCCGCCTACCCCGAAACGGGCATAAACCCGGGAATGGCTGTCGCGGAAATAATCGCCGAGACTCAAAAGATTCATTCCGAGGCAACAGTCTTTCGTCAGACGACACTTATATATACACGTATAGGTGAAATCGCCTTCGGCACTTCCGCCGGAGATGCCGAAATCATGCTGACACTCCGGTCTTTCACCAATGCAGGCATGAAAGAGCTGATAAAGACAGTGGAAAACATCGCCGCTGAAAAAGCAAAAAAATATAATCTGCGCGTTGGTTTCGATTTCAAAGATAGTTTCAACGCCCTTGAAAACAACGACAGATATGTCGATATAATAAAATCATCGGCTGAAAAACTCAATTATGGCGTTGACATAATTACAGAGCCGTTCCGCTGGTCGGAAGACTTCGCCGATTATCTTTTACAATATAACGGAGCCTTTTTCGGTATCGGTTCAGGTGTTGATCATGCGGGTTTGCATCATCCCGACTACGACTTCCCCGACGAAATAATTACCGTCGGCAGCAGCATGTTTGAAGAGATATGTAAACTTTTTTATGACTAAAAAAGTAACAAAAAAGTCTTCCGCTGCGTCTTCGTTCACTAAAAAATTCCGTTTCAAGCTAAGCCAAAAGAACTCGCCTTCGGCTCAAACAGCTTTTGGCTTTTAACGCTTTCAACGGACTTTTTCTTTACGTTCACTGCGCCAAGGCGGTCGGCATTGCTGCTTTGCAGCAATTTGGGTTTGGGGTGGCAGGAAGATAGGACGTTATAGCCAAAGATGGGCTTGTCGAAGCCACGTCGGTTAGCGACAGGTTTCACTCTGCGCTGCGATTGTATAAAATGCGGAAATTTATTTTACAGCGATCTTTTCGATGATGATTCTGCCATCGGCAGTCTTTATCTGCAAAAGGTAAAAGCCGGAAGAAAGACCGCTCACTTCCATGCTGCTTGCATATACGACTTTAACGACTGCGCCAGTAGAGTTGATGAGCCTTAAATACTCGACATCTGCTCCCGTAACAAAAACTCTGTCTCTTGCAGGATTAGGGTAAACAGACAGCGAGATCTCATCTTTAAAGCAGTTCTCGCCGAGAGTGGTAAAAGCTGTTGTGCTAAGTGTTGCAGCGGTGTTGTTGTAATACAACGGTAAAACGTACACAGTATATTCCGTTCCGGACAAAAGCTCATCATATTCGCAGGAGTAATCGCCGCGTTGTTGAGTGCCATACGTTTGGAGGAGAGCTTCTATAGAAATCTGGAGACTTTGCGCCCAAGTCTGGATTTCATTATCTCTTCCCATAAGTACAAAATAATATTTTGTTACATCATTGGGGACAAAGGATGCCGCGGCTGACATTTCCGTGATATACGCAATGGAAGTTTGCACTTCGGGAGCATATTCCGGCGCCCATATCGGTGAATAATCCACCGTGCCGAGAGTGGAGATATCATTGCTATCCCATATAACTCCTTCTGACTCTTCTTCTGTGGCAAAGCCCCAATAGTTATTTTCAGCAACCTGATCGTTTGCCGTATTGTTATACAGATTATAGGTGACGCCGCCATTGACATTATCCACAATAATATTCTTACCCGCATTATATTCTACGCCGGAGCCATTGATATTGCCGAGATTTGCCATAGCATTTCCCACAAGGGTAATTCCCCACAGGTTTCCCGTGATAATATTTCCAGAGGCATATAATTTTGTAGTAGTATTGGTTGAATACACCGTGATACCGCTCCCTCCGTTCATAGGGTTAGTCTCGAGATTATTATCCTCAATAATATTATCAATTGCGAAAAGAACAATATCATTACCGTATTGATTAACGCCGTATCTGTTATCCACAATCACATTTCCTTTCATAACGGCTTTGAGGGTCCCGCCCACAAGTGTAGAAAAAGAAATGCCGCCGGACATGTCCACATGACCTTCAATATAGTTATTGAAAACATAAAGGGTATCCGTTTCCGAGCCGGGTCCGAGGTTGATTTGCGGATAGTTGGCGTTAGCCGTACAATTTTTAATCATACGGCAGTTCTCAATTACAGGCGAGCAATATCCGTTAGCGGGGGTGTTAACGGCGCCATAGAGATTGCTAATAAACTCACAGTTTCTGATGACGGGGTTACATCCGGAGACGACCACGGCAGCGGAGCCATGAGAGGAGTCATATTGATTTTTATAAAAGGTACAGTTTTCTACGAGGACGTTGTCGGCATCGGAGATTTTGAGACCGCAGCAGAAGCGCATCGATAAATTTCTTATAATAGAATTGTCGGCGCCGGCATCATGCAGATAAATATTCAAAAACGGATTTGACAAATCGATGGTATCGGAAGAAACGATCAGCAGTTCTTCCGGCGGGTTGATTTCGACCGTTCCTAAGACAGTTATTTTTGTTCCGCCGTCACAAACGATGGTAGCGTTGTCTGTTACAGACAGGACATCGTTAGCGGAGATAGTAATTTCGGCAGTAAGGATATAATTTTCGCCGGAGGATTGTACTGCGCCGCCGGAGACATCTACGAGGTCGTCAAGTGAAAAAACGTCACCGTTGCCTGGCGTAACATACTGAGCATTAAGGTACAATGACACTGTGATGAGCAGCATTGCGCACAACATATTTTTCATAACAAACACATTTTAGGATTTGTTGCCCCAGAAGGATTCGAACCTTCGCTGACAGGACCAGAATCTGGAGTGCTACCATTACACCATGGGGCAATTATTTTTCGGTTGCAAAAGTATAAAAAATTTTTTAATAATTATTTCTTTTTACAAAATTTCCCAAAGTATCATAAAACGTCCACTCTCCCACTCTGTTACCGGCGGCGTATTCGCCTTCCATATAGAGGGTTCCGTTTTCGTGGAACACCCTTCTATAGCCGTCAGCCATACCATTTTTAAATTTGCCTTCGCTCCAAAGTGTGCCGTCGGGGTACCATGATTTCCATTCATCTTCTCTACTGCCTTTTTCGAGGCGACCTTCGAGGCGTTTTGTCCCATCGCTGTAATATTGGATTTCAACATAATTCAGTGTATCATTTCCCTTATACACATGGACGAGCATCGGGTTTCCGTCCGGATAAGCATTTATGGTTTTAGTCGTTTCTTTATTTTGGCAGCCGGCAAAAAGCATCAACGCACAAACGAAGAAAGCTGTAGTCAGTTTAACATTTTTCATATTTCAAACTATTAAGTTCAATCGCCGAAGACGAGTCTTTGTCCTTTGGGTGGAGCTATTATCTTACCGTCGGCAAAGACTTGTTCGGCATTTACAAAAGTATAAATAACCTTAGAATTAAAAGTAAAGCCGTCGAAAGGCGACCATTTACATTTATAGAAATAATTGTCGGGGTTAACGACAGTTTTTCTATTCATATCTACCACCACCAAATCGCCGGCATAGCCTTCTCTTATAAAGCCTCTATTGTTTACGCCGAAACATTTTGCGGGGTTATGAGATATAAACTCGGGTATTCTTTCGAGAGGGAACACGCCTTGTCGGGCGAGTTCGAGCATAACGAGGAGAGAGTGTTGTACCATAGGGCCGCCTGAGGGGCATTTAAAATAAGTATTATCTTTTTCCTCTCGTGTATGTGGGGCGTGGTCTGTTGCCAGCACTTGGATAACGTCATCTAAAAGGGCCTGACGGAGGGCATTTCTGTCTTCTTCCGATTTAACGGCGGGGTTCCATTTGATAAGGGCGCCTTTGTCGGCATAGTCTTTATCGGAGAACCACAGGTGTTGGGCAGTAACTTCAGCGGTGATGCGTGGCACCCTGTTATCTGTTAAAAGCGAGCATTTCGTGCCGTTGACGCTCTTAAGCAGTTCTACTTCCCTTGCGGTGGTTAGGTGCAGAATATGCAGGCGCGTATTAAATTTTTGGGCGAAGTCGACAGCTTTTCGGGAACAGTCGTAGCAGGCCTCGGCGGAGCGGACAAGCGGATGAACGCTCATAGGCGGGTTTTCGCCATATTGGGCTTTAATTTTTTCGGTATTTTCTCTGATAATGGATTCCGATTCGGAGTGTATCGCAACAAGAAGGGGTATTTGAGAGAAGATATTTTCGAGTGTTTTATCGTCATCGACGAGCATATTTCCGGTAGAAGAGCCCATAAACACCTTTATTCCGGGGATAGAATTCTTCTTAACTTTCTTCAGTTCATCGAGGTTATCATTAGTAGCACCAAGGTAAAAAGAGTAATTGGCGAACGAGCGGTTTTGCGCCGATTTATATTTCTCTTCGAGGAGTTTGAGGGTAACTGTCGGGGGCTTGGTATTAGGCATTTCCATATAGGAAGTAACGCCGCCGGCGACAGCAGCCATGCTTTCGGTATATATATCGCCTTTTTGAATAAGTCCCGGTTCTCTAAAATGTACCTGGTCGTCAATAAGGCCGGGCATAACATAGAGTCCTTTAATGTCGAGCACGGTACATTTCTCCGTTAAGGAGCAGTCGGGGACGCTGCCGACACGTTGGATAATCCCGTTGCCGAGCAGTATATCAGCCTCTCTTACAGAGCCTTCGTTAATT
>JAQVPY010000174.1 GCA_028701815.1 Bacteroidales bacterium
GTGCAGGTCTTTGATAAAGGAGAATTTGCCTTCGATATTTTTCTCGATGCAGATTACGGTGAGGCTATCGTCGTAGTTTGCACGTTCGTCGGTAGTAATTATCCCGTCGTCAAAAAATCGTGTATAGGCGTTGATGACAGTTGCTTCGATAGTGGTGTCTATGTGTTCGTTTTTGCAGATTATATCGATAGAATTAATCAGAGCCGCCTTGTTGAGGTTAGAGCTATTAATGTCGAAGTTGTAATATTTTACAGCGTTATGGGCGATTTCCGATTTTTCCTGGTTCAGTTGTTGTTGACTTTTTGACACGGGAAAGTCGAAGGGAGCATATAAGTCAGGGTATTTCCACAGTTCGCCTGCGGTAAACGAGAAATTGACGCTTGTTGATTTTGGAGACAGGAAGACTACGGCGCCGAGCAGAAAGAATACTGCTGCGAATTTTATGATAATATTGTAGTTCCTTTGGAAGAAGTTGCCTGTATTCATGGTTTATTCGTTGAAAATCTTATCTAAAATGCTCAAATCGTTAACAAAGTCGAATCTGTCGCAGAACACCTGGTGATAGGTGGGGAGTTCGAGATTCTTTTGTACATAATTATTGTAGTCTGATTCTTTTCGCAAGTCGAGAATAGGCGGTTGTGGGGCGATATACTTTTGGGAGACAGTATAGTTGCGTTGAATTTTAAGAATTTTCCCGATTATTTCTATTGAGTCGAAGCAAGTATCTATTAAAAAGTTGTAATGTTTCTCCCATATTGGGGAAATATCGTCGATAAAATAGTCATAGAAGGGAGATGCTTTATAAGCGCTCATCACTGTGCGGGAGTGAATTTTCTGCCATGGTTGATTTGATTCTATGCGGACATCTTTAAGCAGGGTATGGTTTCCGTTTACTTTCTTAACGGGTATGGATAGTGTCAATTTCCCGTTTGCTGTAAGGATATTGCAGTGGTTTCTCATTGTCTGCTTAATATAATTTTCGTGGATGTCGAATTCGACATCCACGAAATTATTAAGGATAGTCCACCAACTTATAGGACCGAAATATGCAATAGGAATTACAGTCACATCATCTTTTGTGTTTCACCAGAAGGACGCTGTCGATAATATTGACGAGGGTTTCTTTTGGCAGGTTTCCGAGAGCCATTTGAGGCTGACTGTTTTTGGGCACGAACAATATTGCGGGGATACTTTTTACTCCGAATAGTGCTGCCAATTCTTTTTGTTGGTCGATATTCACCTTGTATATAAATATTTTGCCTTTATACTCTTCGGCGAGTTCTTCCAGTTTTGGTCCGAGTTGTCTGCAGGGTCCGCACCAGTTGGCATAAAAGTCGATGATACAAGGTTTTTTACCTGAATATACCCATTCTTGTGGTGACTCTGTGTAGTTCCACACTTTTTGCTGAAACTCTTCTTTTGTGAGGTGAGTTACAGCGGATTCTTGAGCGAAGGTCCATGAGGTGAGGCAGATGAATACACCGAGAAGGATATATTTTAAAGTTGGTATTTTCATAAATCGGATGTTATTCTATAACGATTTTCTTTGTTGTCGTTCCTTTAGCGGAGGTAAAGGAGATAAAGTATACGCCTGAGGGATATGTATTGACATCGATGGTGTTAGAGTAGAAAGAGGTATGAGGTAATAACTCTTTATACATTAATGAGCCGGTAGTATTTACGATTTTTATTTCGAGGTCGTTAGCTTCGGTAGATTCGAAGCGGATATTCAGGAGGTCGTTAGCGGGGCTTGGGAATACTTCAACGTCGCCGATAACATAATTCTCCATACCTACATTTTTGTCGATATAGTTGAGTGAGAATCCGTTACCTTCAGAAATCAGTCCGTCGCTTTTTAATGTGACGACGCAACCGCCGGCTGATATCTCTATAGGATCTGAGGGTGTTTCATTGCCGTAGAAAGTATAGAGGTCTTGGGTGGTAAGGTCGTAGATTTCGACGAAGTCGTTTTCATCATATGTATGCAAGTAATTAAATGTCAAGATCATACCTGTGCTGTACGGGTATTTGATCTGCCAGCGGCACAAGGTGTTAGGATTATAATATTTATTTTCGGGGTTGCTGACGATAGTTCCCTGACCGTTTGTGATATTAGTCATTGTATTGCAAAGTTTCACGCGGTGGGCGTTATAATTGAATACGAATCCCGAGCCGTTGCCGGTAGTGGTGACGAATTTAAGGAAAAGATATTGTGTCGATGAGGTTATGGATCCCGGTAATTCAGTTCCGGTATATTCACCTATCAGTTCAGCTGATTCGTCAGCGCCGTCGTAGACTTTGATATAGTCGCCGGCAGCGAGGTCGAATTGTTCCCATGAGAGGGTGATATAATCGATAGAGTCTGTTTCTCTTTCCGGGTCGATGAGCCAAGTTGCGGTTGTGTTAGCCTGATAATTTTTCACAGGGCCGCTGCCGTCGCTGATACGTCCCCATGTTGATGTGAGGACTGTATGACCTGTTGCATAGATAGGGTATTGTGCCGCCGGTGGATAGAAGTTAATAACAACAGCCTGGCTTGAAGTGAATCCGCCCGGATTGGCAGAGGTAAACCAGTCGTTTTGGTATCCGCCCCAGTTGAAGTTGTGGTGGAATGTTGTTGTAGTGCCTATCGTTCTGTAGCCGTCGCAGTTCCATGCGTGTCCGCCGTCGCTGGCTTGTCCGTTATGATAAAGGACGTAGCCTTGGCTTAACTGTTGGATCAAAGTGCTTTCCCATGAAGAGGTATTGGATTTCTGGTAATATGAGGCTGTCGGATATTTGAAATATGTTTGAACAGCATAAGGAACCTGTGCTGAATAGGCGCCGGATCCGTCGGGGTCATACATCATTTGTACGGAGACGCCCGCATGATATTGAATAAGAGCTGAGGCGAAGATTACAGAGTCGGGGAAGGCTGTCGATAATGCTGTCGGCATAAGATCCCATCTGTATGTTGTTTCTCCGAAATTAGCTGATTGAACTCCATAGCCTGAAGCGTAGTAGGCTGTTTGTCCTTCACCCTGGATAGGCCATCCCCAGTAGTTCATTACTACCGACATTGCTGTTGCGACGCATCCAGCGTAGCATCTTCCGCCAGGGCCTGCTTCGTCCAAAGGAGAGTAGTAGTTGTAAGGATAGTCCTGATTCCATGTAGTGGAAAGCAGCGGACCAACTTCAACGTCTCTATCCTTATTAGCGATCAGGGTTTCAGGAGAATGGGTGGTATAGGCCTTCCATTCTTTAGTAATATACTCTTCTTGTGGATATTTAACGTTAGCGAGATTTTCGATAACATTCATCATATCGTTTATGAAATAATTGTATTCAGGACCGCGGTCTTTAGTATCAAATTTCAGGCCGGGGGTAGTGTTGAAACCGAGGACGGGGACCATGGATTCTTGTGCGGAGACAAGGACATAACCTCCACCGACGAACTCGACAACATACATAATGGGTGTGCCGTTTTGTTCCTTCAAAGTGGTGCTTTCAATTTCAATGTTGTTGTAATCAACAGGAGCTTCAAAAAGATTCATCTGTTGAAAATAGCAGTTCTTCGCTACGATTTCAGCTGTTTTCTTGTTGACATTTCCGCAAAATGCTGATGAAAATGCAAAAACAAGAGATAATACAAAAAAGGTTTTAGCTTTCATTTAATATAAATAAATTAGTTTAACATAATATTTAATAAGTACAATCTGCAAATTTACAATAAAAAAATAAATAAAAGCAGATAAATGCTCATTTATTGTATTATGAGTTTTTCTGAAATTGTGCTTTTTCCGGTATTGACGACGACGAAATATACGTTAGGCATAACGTCGAGGTTAATTGTAATAATTTGTTTTTCATTTCCGGCGTGCAGGATATTTTTATAAACAGTCTGACCGTTAATGGAATATACTGAAA
>JAQVPY010000175.1 GCA_028701815.1 Bacteroidales bacterium
ATATCGCCGCAAAGAAATTGGCGTTCGTAAAGTCTTCGGCTCTACAACCGGCGAGATATTGAAACTGTTCAGTAACAATTATCTGAGAACAGTGACCATCTGTTTTGTGATAGCACTACCGATTTCGTATTTTGTCATCCATAAATGGCTCGAGAACTTCGCTTACAAGACACCGCTGCAGTGGTGGGTGTTTGCCTTGGCATTCATAATCGTAGCCCTCGTCACTATGGCTACAGTGACCGTACAAAGCTGGCGCGCCGCCAACATCAACCCCGTTGTAACCATCAAAAAAGAATAAAATAAAATAAAATATATGCATCAATTAAGAAATTTTCTTACAACCCTGAAACGATTTTCCGTTTCATCACTGCTGAACATCATAGGTTTAGCAGTAGCATTTGCCACCGCCTACCTGATATTGGTGCAGGTACATTACGATTTTTCATACAACAAAACTTTGCCCGACAGCGACAGAGTCTTTGTCCTGCAATCGGAATCTAATTATAATCCGGACAAATACCAGAGTTGGCTGTCTCGTCCTGTGGCTGAAATGTTTTGTAAAGATAATCCGGTAGTGGAAAAGTACGGTATTATGCCGCCCTTAGATGCTAATTACAACAATGTGGTCGTTAAAAAAGGCGAACAGCTTGATAAAACACAGACACTATATGCATCGCGTGCTACGACAGGCGGACTTGAAGTTTTTAATGTGAAAGCCGTCAAAGGCGATTTGTCAAAATTCTCCGAGCCAAATGCTATCATTCTTTCCGAATCATCGGCGGCGCGACTTGGTGTCGATATCAACGACTATATTTCTTTTGGCAGCGAATGGGATGCGAATAATAGCTCTACCGTTGTCGCAATATATCCTGATTTTCCGGCTAACAGCGACTATAAGGACTTCGAAGCAATTTACGATTATGGGGATGCTTTTTTAGATGATTACGATGAATGGAGTTTCCAATATGTAGTAAAGTTGTATTCGTCTGATGATAAAGAAAAATTTATGGACTTTGCTGCCAACCGTTACTTGGAAATTAACAGGGCTATGGGCGATGGAGATATTCAGGACAAGACCGATGAAGAAGTTCTTCAGGAAGTAAGGTCTAAAATGCGTCTGATTTCAATAGCTGACACTTATTTTGCCACTGACAGTGAAACAGGCATGAGAGGTAACAGGACAACTTCCATCACCTTACTCGCCATAGCCATCCTTGTCATTGTAATTGCCTTCATCAACTTCGTAAATTTCTTCATGGCTATGGTTCCGCAGCGGCTTCGAGGAGTGAACACCTATCGTGTATATGGATGCTCTTTAGCACAGATGCGCAGAAACTTTATCTTCGAATCGATGGGATTGACAGCTCTCGCACTATGCCTGATGGTAATCTGCATCGTGCTGCTCAAAGGTACATCTGTTTCCGAATATATCTCAACATCGATTCTGCTTAAAGACAACCTTGTACTATTCGTCTCCATACTCACAGCCGGTCTTGTCCTTGCTCTTATTGCCGGAATTTATCCTGCTTACTACATCACCTCTTTCCCGTTGGCACTTGCCACAAAAGGCAGTTTCGGCGCATCAAAATCAGGAAAACGTCTTCGTTATGCTCTCGTGGGAATACAGTTTGTTATCTCTATATCGTTGATTATATGTTCATTATTTATCAATATACAGCATAAATATATGATGAAATATAACATGGGCTTTAATAAAGATATGTTGCTTACCGGCGGTGTTACAGATAATATCGGTAAAGATTTTAAAGACAGGGAGACCTTCGCATCCGAGTTGAAGAAAAACCCGCAAATAGTGGATGTAACTTATGGCAGCGGAAGAATTGTCTCACCCGGACGCATGGGATGGGGGCGCGGCTTTAAAGATCGGAATATCAATTTCCAATGTTATCCTGTTGCCTATAATTTTCTGACATTCATGAATATAGACATCATCGAAGGAAATAATTTCTCTCCTGTTGACGAACTCGACACCATGGGCGTTTTCATCTTCAACGAAAGTGCCCGCGATGAATTTAATATAACATTGGAAGACAAGATATACGGTCATTGCTGCGAGACACGCATTGCCGGATTTTGTAAGAATTTTAACTACATACCATTACAATACGAATCGGGTCCCTTCGCCTTTTATGTGTTCGGTCCTAACGCATGGAAAAACCTGAATCACCTCTATGTCCGCACCACTCCGGATGCCGACATCAACAAGGTTATCGACTTTATCAAAGATGAGGTGATAAAATATTCTCCCACTATAGACCGCAGTCATCTCGATTATTATTTCTTCGACGAAGAGCTTGGCAGACAGTATTACGAAGAGAAGAAACTGACCAACCTGATATCCATCTTCTCCTTAATCTCAATCATCATCTCGTTGATGGGTGTGTTCGGTTTAGTACTTTTTGAGACACAATATTCGCGCAAAGAAATCGCCATTCGCCGTGTCAACGGTGCTTCCATCGGCGAGATATTGAAGATATTCAACATACACTTTGTCCGTATTGTCCTGATATGCTTTGTCATCTCCGTACCGATATGTTATTTCATCATCGACAAATGGCTGAGTAACTTTGCCTATCGCACGCCGATACACTGGTGGGTCTTTGCAATTGCCCTGATTATCGTAATGACGGTAACTATAGGGATTGTGATCATACGCAGCTGGAAATCCGCCAATGCCAACCCCGTAAAATCGCTGAAAACAGAATAATGATGACCTGTGTGGTCGTTCCATTAATAACGCAAAATTTATAAGTAATGAAAATTTTTTACAACTTCTTTATCACCCTGAAACGATACACAACATCGGCAATACTTAACATCTTAGGGTTGTCACTCGCTTTTGCGGCATTCATTATTCTTGTATCTCAGTACGCTTTTGAACACGGCTATGAGTCTTACAACAAAAACGCAGACAGAACGTACAGAGTAGCCGTAACTTATAAAATTCAACCTGCCGATGCAACGCTTGCATTATTTTCGCAGCCGGCAATAGACAGATTATCGGCGACATCACCTCATATTGTTGCTGCCACCATGTTTGACACATGGCAAAAGAACAAACTTTACACAATTACGCTCCCTGACGGTACAGAGAAATCATTTTATTCCGATTTCTGTCAAGTCTATGAACAATTTGTAACTGTCGCCGACATTGATATTATCGAAGGAGATACCAATGCCTTGAAAAGTCCATGGAACGTAATTATATCCGAAAGTATGGCGGAAACAATTTTTCCGGGAGAAAGTGCCATCGGAAAAAGCTTAACATGGGACAAACATCTTTGTACTGTAGGCGCTGTATATGAAGATATTCCAAAAAATTCTCAATTTAAAAACAGCGTTTATTATACACGTCAAAGCGACAAAAAATTTGGAGACGGACAAGTCAATTTCCTTTTCCTTGTTACCGTTGATTCTCCGGACAATGTTGATGATGTTTCGGAATTGATGACTGCAACTTTTAACGAGTATAACAAAAGTATTGGATATAATGTTGATTGTAAAATAGTTATGACGCCAATCACAGATTTGTATTATACTACAAATGTTCAATACGACTTTACGGATAAAGGAAATAAAACGACTACAAATATGATGTTAATCATCGCGTTACTAATCATCATTGTTGCAACAATCAACTACATAAATTTCGCGTCATCTATGGCACCGTTGAAAATAAAAATGTTAAACATTCAGCATGTCATGGGCGCCGGTTTATGGCGGATCAGACTTTCCATTATCTTAGAATCGGTGATGATTGCATTTTTGTCATTTTTGTTATCCCTACTTATTGTAGGGGGTGTGTCTGCTACCTCTTTCAGCAACTTGTGGATAGCAGATATTTCAATATCTGCGAATGCTTATACCATAATCTGCACAG
>JAQVPY010000176.1 GCA_028701815.1 Bacteroidales bacterium
TGGCGAATCGCTAGGGGTCTAAACAAAGTAATTGCCATAACAACAACGCTAATTGCCGTCATCAGTATAATCAAACCAAAAATCAGAGAGAGACCGTCGTATTTAAATAAGCTAATAATTTGGGAAACACGGGTGCCAAGATAGACTGGATAGAAAATTTCACTCGATTTTTTACTGTGGGCAACGGTAATAATCTCTAATTTTTCCCCCTCTGACGTGCTAGGAATCCGAATAAAATGATTAATATATCCATACACTTTTATCCGTCGAGCATCTATATGTGCGTCGTAACTATATATCTCATCACCATTGAGTAATACCGTAACCGACTTCTGGGATGTCCTAAACATGAGACTTCGAGAATCGGCCTCTGTGCCTTGGATGCTGTAGATTAACCGAACTTCTTTCTCATTCAAATCCCCGCCCCTATACACGGTAGGCATTTTAAAGTTGGTATCTCGCAGTTCACCATCAACATAAAAGTGCCATCCATTGGGGATAAGATGGGCATCCCGCTCCCAGATAGGTTCTAGAGCAACATTGCTCACATCATGAAGTGTTAAAAACAGCACGAAAAGGAATACAACAATCCCAATAACTTTAATAATCCGTCTCTGCCTATCCATAGCACCGATTCTAGCATAACAATTGACATCTTGGGTGACTTTTTTGTCCTAAGTGCCCTAGGCTTTCTATTTGACTTTTCCTCGTGACCGCCTTATCATTTTTATATGACCTAGTGAAGGAGGCCCTATGAATCTAGAAATCAAAGGAATCCGTTACAATGTGAGTGATGCGACTCAGGAGTTTTTCGACAAGAAACTCCAGAAACTTTCGTTTGCTGAGCAATTCATCCACAATCTGACAATTACCGTAACGCGGGAAACAGTGGGACAAGGGTTCCACCTCGATGGGAGAATTCATTTTTCTTGGGGATTGGTGAAGATGGTCAGTACTGACAGCTATGAACTATACGAGGGAATCGAGCTTTTGGTCGATAAACTCGAAGCAGTCGCCCGCAAGGAAAAAGGTAAAATACAGGATTATTGATTGATTTACCACCTAATTGCGATGCAGGTCCGTGCCCTAGAGCTATCTAGGGCACTTTGTTTGCCCTAAAGACGAAAACTACTTAACAAACGCTCACATATCTGTTTATGATATGGTATAGTTCAAAAGGAGAAATTATGGTTGAATTCTCGATTCTCGATCTTTTAGACCTCGATTTAAAAGAACACAATCACTTGCAACTCACTTGCATCGCCGGACGAAGTGGGTTATCACGAAAACTCTCAAATTCTAAAATTAGCCGTCCAGGGTTACCATTGAGTGGTTTTTTTGATGAATTCAGCCATGAGAGCATTCAAGTCTTCGGACGCGGAGAACAACAATACCTAAAAAAACTAGAATCAGAAAATCATTTAGAATCGGTCGAACGCCTTTTTTCTTATCCCATCCCCACTAGTATCTTCTGCAACGGTGGAGAACCGAGCCGTCAGTTTATTAAAATTGCAGAAAATTCTGGATGTTCAGTATTGCAGACAGCACTGGGATCAGCCGATTTCTCAAGAGGCTTAATTCAATTGCTCGATGAAATCTTTGCCCAAACAGTTACCATTCACGGCGTATTGGTGGAAGTGTACGGAATTGGCGTCCTTATCACCGGGGACAGTGGCGTGGGTAAAAGTGAAACAGCATTAGAACTTATCGAACGTGGACACCGCTTAATAAGTGACGACACCGTAAAGTTACGAAATATCAGCGATACCTACCTCATTGGAAGCGGGGAAAACCCAATGTTAGCCCACCATATGGAAATTAGAGGGCTGGGAATTTTAAACTTAGCAAATTTGTTTGGTGTAGGTTCTATTCGTGATAAAAAACAGGTTCAACTCCTGGTTCATTTAGAAGAATGGGACTCAAATAAAAATTATGACCGCATTGGCGAAGATATGACAGAAACCTTATTGGGAATACCTATACCTAAACTCGAAATCCCAGTGAAACCCGGACGGAATGTTCCCATTATTATTGAGACCGCCGCACGTAACGAGCGCTTAAAAAAACTAGGGTACTATTCAGCTAAAGAATTTGACCAAAGCGTTCTAAAATGGCTCGAAAGTGAATCCGCCAGAAATCTGTATTATAGCAACGAGGAGACATTCTAATCATGGTTGAACGAGAAGTTGAAGTTTTGAACCGTGCAGGTATTCATGCCCGCCCGGCTGCCATGATTGTCAAGGTAGCGAACAAGTTTTCATCTAACCTTTACTTGGAGAAAGATAGTATGAAAATCAATGGGAAGTCGATAATGGGCATTATTACACTTGGGGCAGCTTATAAAAGCCGATTGACAATCTCTACTGAAGGAGCTGATGAAAAAGAGGCTGCTGATGCTATTGAGCAGCTCTTTCTGAATCGGTTTGAGGAATAGGAGTCCATCGTGAAAATTTTGACCAATAGGCAACAAGAAGTTCTCGATTTTATTAAACAGTATATGGAGAGTAATTCTTACGCTCCTGCTGTACGAGATATTGCCAAACATTTTGAAGTCACAGTGAAAGCAGCTCACGATCATCTCAAAGCGCTAGAGCGAAAGGGGGCTATTCGCTCCTCAGAAGGGATTTCCCGCTCTATAGAAGTGGTTGGCTTTTCCCCATCACAATCCATAGAAACTATTGCCATTCCCGTCCTTGGCGCCACAGCCGCTGGCGTACCGATTCTAGCTGAAGAAAACAAAGAATATGATTTGCAAATTCCTACTACGCTCATCTCTGGTAAAGGCCCCTATTTTGCCCTTCATGTAGAAGGTGATAGCATGATTGATGCCGGTATCCTGGATGGAGACCTTGCTATTATTCGCCAAACAGGACATGCCAATAACGGTGAAATAATTGTTGCCAGAGTCGGAGAAGATAACCGTGTTACACTCAAACGATTTTATCTGACAAATTCCGCAATTGAATTACGGCCTGAGAATCCAAAATATGGTTCCATTATTTCCAAGGATGTTACCATCTTAGGACGATTACACATGATTATCAGAGATTATGAACACTAATAAACGTATATACCTACTATTAGGGCCTGAAACCGGTAATAAGGGAATTCGCTTAAAAGAGATTCGTGCCAGCCTACGTCAGGAATTTGGATCTGATCCTGAAATACATAGATTTTATCCTTTTGAGACCCTTAACGGAGAAATTTTTACCGCTTTACACAATAACTCCTTGTTTTCCGACCATCGTTTAGTAATTCTAAGCCAAGCCGAATCCTTACAAGCTGGTCAAATCAACGAACTGGCTCACTACATTGAAAAACCAGTAGACACTGCAACCCTTGTCATCATTAGTGCTCTATATTACCTTCCTACTAAGCTTTCAAAAGGAATTCCCAAGAACCAGATTATTACCTTCTGGGAAATGTATGAAAACCGTAAACCAGATTGGTTGCGTTCCCTGTTTGCCAAAGCTGGATTCGCAATTACCGGCGACGCTATTGAATTATTACTAGAATTAGTCGAAAACAATACCCAAGAATTACGCATTATCGCCGATCAACTTATCCAGTTCATCGCCTCTGAGAAAATCGATACCGTAACCGAAGAAACTGTAGAACAATATATTCAGCATACGCGTCAAGAGAGCGTCTTCTCCCTATTCGAACACATTGCTACCGGAAGCTATCAACGAGTAATTGATGTCCTGCATGCCCTTATCCGAAGTGGTGACGGTGAATCAGTTCCGTTACTTGCTGGCCTCACATGGCAATTCAGACGTTTATTCTCCATTGAAGAAATACTTGCCCAAGGGGAGCCTTGGGACGAGGCCTCTAAAAAGGCCTCAGTAATGGGCAAAGCGG
>JAQVPY010000177.1 GCA_028701815.1 Bacteroidales bacterium
TCGACTTCAATAGAAAAACACCATCCGGAATTAAAGCCGCTATCATACGCGAAAAAGGCTGCCAATGCGATAGAGAAATGGCTTACGCCCTATATCTCGCCGGCTTTGACGTTAAAGACGTCCACGTCACCGACCTCATGTCAGGGAGAGAAACCCTCGAAGACGTTAATATGATCGCTTTCGTTGGCGGATTCTCTCACTCCGACGTCCTCGGCTCCGCTAAAGGATGGGCCGCCGCTTTTAAATATAATGAGAAAGCTAAAAAAGTCCTGGAAAATTTCTATAAAAGAACTGATACCCTGAGCATCGGCGTATGCAACGGTTGCCAACTGATGGTCGAACTCGGCCTCATTTACCCCGACCTTGAAATACAACCGAAAATGCTTCATAACGACTCCGGCAAATTCGAATCAAACTTTATTAACGTAGATATCCATAAAAACAACTCCGTAATGCTCTCCTCCCTCGAAGGTACACGCCTCGGAGTATGGATCGCACACGGCGAAGGAAAATTCCATCTGTCTCTCAACCGCGAAAATTATAATATCCCTGTGACTTATTCCTATGATAAATACCCGGGAAATCCTAACGGCTCCGACTTTAACGCGGCAGCTATCTGCTCCACAGATGGAAGACACCTCGCAATTATGCCCCACCTCGAAAGATCTTTCCTGCCATGGCAATGGCCCTACTATACAAGAGAAAATGACGAAATCACTCCTTGGATGATGGCCTTTGTTAATGCAAAAAATTGGGTGCTGAAAAACACAAAACGAGTTTAACGTTATGAAAAGAGCTATCAATAAGATACTTACAGCCTATATAATAGGCCTTTCTATCTTTTATATGATAGCCCTTTTCCCTATCTCCCTGCATGGACAAGCTATCGTCGATACATGGAGCGGCAATCTGAATATTGCAAACCAGCCACTGTCTATCGTACTTCATATCAACGACAGTACCGCAACTAAAGTCACCTTAGACTCTCCCGACCAGAGCGCCAACGGTATCCCAAGCGACTCTTCTTCCTTCCTGAATAATAACCTGTTTCTGAAAATAGACAAATTTCATATCGTCATAATCGGCAGTTATGACGCAGAGAAGGATTCTATATTTACAACTTTCAGTCAGGCAGAATTGACAGAGCCTGTCACCTTCGGTCGCGGCTTTAAAGAGGAGATTAGAGCCCAAGACCCTACATCTTTCCCTTACAACGTAGAAGAAATAGCTGTCGTAACCCACGAAAACGACACTTTGAGAGGGACCTTGACAACCCCCGCAGATACAAAGGCTTCGACAATAGTCGTCCTTATCTCCGGCTCCGGCGCTCAAAATCGAAATGAGGAGATTTTTAACCATAGACCTTTCCTCGTCCTCTCCGACTACCTCACTAAAAGAGGTATCGCCGTGATAAGATACGACGACAGAGGTACAGGTGAATCAACAGGTACCTTCTCCGGCAACACTACCTTTGATTTCGCCCTCGACGTGGAAGATGTTGTAAATTTCATCACCTCAAGAGACGACCTGAAAAATATGTCTATCGGGCTGATAGGCCATAGCGAAGGCGGCATAATAGCTCCCATCGTCGCAGATAAAAGAGACGACATCGACTTTATTGTACTGCTCGCCGGCCCCGGTATCAGAGGTGATAAACTGCTCCTGAAACAAAAAGAAGATATTATGATCGCAAGCAATATGCCACACGATATTATTGAAACAGACCTCAAAAACAGTAAGAAGTCTTTTAAGATAGCTACTAATAAAAGGTTGTCCGACCAGCAAAAACACGACAAACTGTTCGCACTACAGATGAGAACCTTCTCGAAGTACCCTTCGGAATGGCAAAACAACGACATGACATCCCAAGCCGAAATGGCTTGTACCCAACTGTCAGACCCTTGGCTGAAATGCTTCCTGACAACAGATCCACAGAAATACCTTCGTAATATTACTGTTCCGGTACTCGCTATCAACGGCACCAACGACCTGCAAGTAAATAGCCGCGACAACCTCGCCGCAATTGAAAAAGCTCTGAAAAAAGCGGGGAACACAAAATATTCTATCGTGGAAGCTAAAATGCTTAACCACCTGTTCCAAAAATGCCTATTCGGATCTCCAAACTTATATAAAAGCAACCCCGAGACTTTTAATGAAGAGGCGATGGAGATTGTTGGCAACTGGATTATCAACAACACAAATTAAAACCAGAACACATGAAAAAATTTTTAAAACTGACTTTCCTCATATTCTCCATCTTTTGCTTTAATAACAACGTTTTCGCCCAACTATCGGCTGAAACATTTAAGGAATTGTATGTTCAGAATATGCTGAAAACGATAATACAATCCAGCCATTATAACCCACCTGAAATCGACGACAGCCTGTCGCTGAATACCTATAACGCATACCTAAAAGCCGTAGATAACTATAAGAGATTTTTTACCGCTGCCGACATAAAAAAATTAGACGCCTATAAATGGCAATTAGACGACGAATACAACGGCGACAACATGGCCTTCTTCGATATGTCGTATGGAATTATCTCAAAACGTGTCACCGAAGCCGAAAGATATTATATCGAAGCTACAGCAGAGCCGTTTTCTTTTACCTCCGACGATTTTGTTCAAATGAATCCCGACAGCCTCAAGTGGGCAAAAGATACCACGGAACTGCTAAAACGCTGGTACCAAATGCTCAAATATGAGACCCTCGTCAAAATATATAACGACAATAAAGCACAAGAAGAGAAAAACGGCACTACCCCAAAGAAGACCTTCTCTGAGTTGGAAGTTACCGCCCGCGAATCCATTAGGAAGCGCTACAAAAACTGGTTTGACATAATGCTTAAAGAAGATAAAACCGATTATTTCGACGACTATATGAATGCACTGCTATGGAGCTGCGACCCGCATACTAATTTCTTTTCACCTAAAGATAAGGAGGATTTCGACATCCGCTTCTCGGGACAACTTGAGGGCATAGGCGCTACACTGACTCTTAAAGACGGATACGTTACAGTCACCGACATAGTGCCTGGCAGCCCATCTTGGAAACAGGGGGAACTGGAAGTCAACGACAAAATATTGAAAGTCGCCCAAGGCAACTTAGAAGCGGTGGATATAGTGGATATGCGCCTTGATAAAGCAGTGAAATTGATCCGCGGACCAAAAGGCAGTGAGGTGAGACTGACAATACAAAAAATCAACGGCACCCAAAAAGTCATCTCTATTACTCGCGATGTCGTCATTATTGAAGCCACATACGCAAAATCGATGGTCATTACAGATAAGGACAACGGTAAAAGAATCGGATACATATATATACCATCATTCTACGCGAACTTCAACGATGCCGCAGGAAGACGCTGCTCAAATGATCTGAAAGAAGAACTTCAAAAATTGAAGGCGGAAAATATTTCAGGCCTCATTATAGACCTTAGAAACAATACGGGAGGATCTCTGACCGACTGCATTGATATGGCCGGCATGTTTATAGATATCGGACCTATCGTCCAAGTAAAATCACCGGCTAAAGCACTCTCCTATCCGGACAGATACAGCGGCGAAATATGGGACGGTCCACTCGTAGTTATGATTAACCAGTATTCAGCATCTGCATCCGAGATTTTTGCCGCCGCCCTACAAGACTACAAACGCGCAATTATCTTTGGTACAACATCTTATGGCAAAGGAACCGTTCAAAAATTTATAGACCTTGACAACCTCGCCTCAGACAAACTCAACAGCTATAAACCCCTCGGCTCCGTAAAAGTAACCCTTCAAAAATTCTATCGGATCAACGGAGGCTCGACACAACTGATCGGCGTC
>JAQVPY010000034.1 GCA_028701815.1 Bacteroidales bacterium
TGATTCCAAGAAAAATGTTGCTTATTATCAGGCAGAGAATGATTATTTAACATCGTTACGTGCAAATCCTGCGACAGGGACAGTTACTCCGTCCGACTTTGCGAAAGCCCGTAATGAAGTAGCAAAGTTTCTTGCCAAGAATAGCCGCAAAAATGGAGGTCTTACATGGGAAACCGCAGGTCCTGACAACCTTGCAGGAAGAATCAGGTCTTTAATCAAAGATGAAGAGACGGGATATTGGTATGCAGGAGCTGTAAACGGCGGAATTTGGAGAGTAATGGAAGGCGAACAGGTATGGACAAGTCTCCCGGGCGAAGCAGGCGAAATCAACGTCAGTTGTCTCTATAAGGCTCCTAACGGCACGATGTATGCAGGCACCGGCGAAAGTTACTATTCAGAAGACTTCAACCTTCTCCCCGGTTTTAAGGGAAGAGGTATTTTTAAATCAAGCGACGGAGAGACATTTTCCGTTATTGAAAACACCGTTCCGGCCGCAGGCACAACTGTTAATAACGACTGGTTCTATGTCAACAAGATCACTTCCTCCGGAAATAATCTCTATGCAGGGACTAACACAGGCCTTTTCTATTCCGACATGAACGGAACGACATGGGCTCTTGCAAAAACAGTCGATGGCGTTGAATTAAGCGGAGAATGCACGGAAGCAGTTACCGGCACTAACGCGGTTGCGGTTTTCGTTAACGGTCTCGCCTACATTTCACAATCCGGCAACCCTACAGAGTTTAAATGTATTTCCAACGGGACAATGCTCCCTGACGAAAACATAGGCCGAATAGCTTTTGCCTTTGCTCCGACAAACACCGACTATCTTTATGCCGTGACAATATACAAAGATGATATCGCCGGCACACAATCTTTCAACGAACAAGGCACACTGGAAAACATTTACCTTGCTGTAAAGGGTAGCACAGGATGGTCAGACTGGACAGTAATAGGTCCCGGCGGAAGCAGCCACATGTTCTACCTCTTCGAAGCAAACGGTCTTTACTCCCTCGCATTACTCGTAGATCCCAACAACGAAAACATCGTCTACGTGGGCGGAACCGATATGTGGAAGGGCACTGAAGTCGGAAGCGAATTCTATCAGTGGACACAACAGACTACTTCTGAAGACATGTCTTCTTCTGCTTATGTCCCCCAAAATCATTTTGCTTATCTCATGACTGCAAGTCACACCTTCGCAATAGCTTGCGAAAACGGTGTATATACTTACGACCCGTCGTCAATAAAAGCAAGATCGTTTAATACTAACCTGACAACATCACAATTCTATACCGTCTCCGCCAACTACAAGAATGATATCTTCGGCGGAAGCCAGGGTAATGGTACTGTAGGAATCTACCGCAAAGGCAGCGTATTTGGAAAATCCGGAATCAACCTCCATATTACTATAGGTAATACCGTGGGTATAAGTTTCGTTTCCAATAACATCGGCGGCTACGTTCATAACTCCATGATTTATCCTATCGGTACAATTCTATCAATAGACGGTAATGACGACCTTAAAAATTCCGACTTAAATGCTTTCGCAGACTTCGCCGGAGTACAGTCGCTTACCATCTACCGTTTCGACGACCAGGTTCCTCAAAACATGTCATGGTGGTACCATACAGACGGCAAAACCGTCATCAAAGCAATGGAAGACAGTGCCAATTATATCACTCCTTCTATCTTATGGGAAGACTTCGATTATGACTTCAGCGTCGACAGCGTTGCCTTTATCGCAGGAGAAAACCTCGCAGCAGGCACAGAGATCGTGGCAGCAAGCAAAAACGCAGGTTACCCTATTCCTTATGTTCTTGAAAAACCGCTCTCAGAAGGCGACACTATCATGATTCAGGATAAAATAGCTTCCAGATTCTTCGTGGGAGTAAACGGAACTATCTTTATGACTAAGGAGGCTTCCAATTTTAATGTTGACATCGCTAACGCCTCCCCATGGTTTGCTATCTCCAGCAACCTTTACGGCGGCATTGAAGGCTCTCCGCAATGTATGGGACTTTCTAAAGACGCCAACTATTTATATGTAGGTACTACCGACGGTAAACTCTACAGAGTGGCTAATATAGCTTATGCACACGATGCCACTACTGCTAACATTTATACCGGCAATCTTTTTGGATCTTCAGCCCTTAACCCCTACTGCGTAATCTCTACCGACCTCATAGCAAGTTTCGAGGGTAGAATTATCACATCTGTATCCGTTAACCAGACAGACCCTGAAATGGTTATCGTAACCCTCGGCAACTACGGCTGCGAAGATTACCTCTATATATCCAATAACGCATTAGACGAATTCCCCAACTTCGCAGAAGTTGAAACATTCGCCAACACCCCACTCTTTACCTCTATATTTGTAGAAGGTAATGACAACAGCAACAATATGGTAATGGTAGGATGCGACTTCGGAGTTTATTCAACCAACGACATCACAGCTTCTTCCGTAACATGGGAAACAGAAATGGCAGGAATGGGAGAGTTACCGGTATTTATGCTGAAACAACAAAACGTTCAGACAATAAACGATAACCCCGTATATTATGGCGACACCTTCGCATATATAACCAACTACCACGGTATTTATGCTGCAACTTACGGCGGCGGATTATTCGAATGCTTGGACTACGTTAAAGCAGGAACAAGCCCTTCCGGCATCAGCAACAATAGCTCACTCGATAAATCAGTAAGCATCTTCCCGAACCCTGTTCGCGACAACGCTACAATTACCGTAGACCTCAACACTACCTCCGACGCAGTACTATACATATATAATATGTCGGGCAAACTGCAGAAAGTTGTCAGCAAACGCGCTCAATCGGAAAAGGCAGTATTCGAAATAAATACTTCCTCCCTTACCACCGGTTCTTATATTGCAAGAATAGTTACCGGTAACGGACAACATTCAGCTAAATTTATCGTAGTTAAATAATTTTAAAAAAATAGAAAGATGAAAAATATATTAACCGTTTTAAGTGCAATTATTTTAACACTGTCTCTTACAGCTCAAGAGAAAGCTTATACCCCTGTTCTGGTAACACCCGAGGATGCAGCAATCAACTTGATGCCTATAACCACGTTAGATTGGAACCCGGTAGCCGGATTCTATAATATCAGATACGAAATTCAAGTCAGCAACAACGAGTCTTTCACTGACATCGCTGCTGAACTCGTAGCAATATGCAGCGCAGTAGAAACACCGGCGCTGAAATTTAACTCTCAATATTACTGGAGAGTGAGAGCCGTTGACGATAATAATACTTCCGAATGGTCTGAAGTAAGAACCTTCACCACCTTCGAGGCATTAACCACTACCGCCCCCAACAGCAATAACGTTCAGTCACCACGCACAACCTTCAGCTGGAAATCCGTAGGAAACATTACATTTAACGGAATCGCCAGCTTCGAAGTTCTCGTGGACACCTCTAAAGAATTTGACCCGTCAAGTCCAAACTACAGACAAGAAGTTTTCGAAGGCGACTTTACCGGTTCAGTGAGTACCTCACAATATATCCCTGACCTCGTTTTCGGAAATAAATACTATTGGAAAGTCAGAGCAATAAACTCCGGAATCGGCGTTTTGGCTGACGAAAGCGCATGGACAACTGTCGACTCTTTTAACATCGTTAGCGCAAATGTTCCGACATTCCCCAGCAACGGAGAAGAAGATGTTGACCCTAATATTGAGCTAAAGGTTAAAAACACCTATAACCCCTGTTCATATATCTTCCAAATTTCAGAAGATGAAGAGTTTACAGCACCGGCACAATATTCTTCGAAAACCACTACATTAAAGGAATACGACACCCTCGAATATGGCAAAACATATTATTGGAGAAACTTATTGGCGTATAACGGACAACAATCCGATTGGACAGAGGTCTGGTCATTTTCCGTAATCGCCGCTCCTACCCTTGTTGGCCCTGCTAACGGTGCTGATATGACTAAAGACGATGGACTGAGATTTAAGAAAATCGGCGGAACAGATGAATATGAGATTCAGGTCGCTGCAAATAATACTTTTACAAACCCTGTTACCTATACTATGTCACAACCTTCAGCTACCGTAGGTAGCGCACTGCTTTCTAATTTCCATCTCTCAGAATATAATATGACCTATTATTGGAGAGTTAAGGCAAGCAACAAAGCAAGCGGCGAATCAGACTGGTCCGTAGTTAGAAGCTTCGTCTATAGAGAAAGTTCCGGCATCAACGATTATGATAAGGTCTCTACCACCATCTATCCTAACCCTAATAACGGTAAATTCTCCATCGAATTAAACCAAAGAGTAGATAACGCACAAATCCGTATCTTCGACCTTACCGGCAGAGTACATTTTATCGAAAACATCTCATTAAACGAAAACGAGAAATACGATATATCAGTAGACCTCCAAAACGGACTCTATATCCTCGAAATGAATAATAACGGGATTAGAACTCACAAGAAATTTACAGTAATGTAATACTTAATAATAATAGTTTTTTTAAAGGTGTGTCCGTTTACGAATGCACCTTTTTTTATGTGTATACCTTATTTATTATAACGCTTTCCGAATAATACGTTGAGATAAAAGGAAAATATAAAGTTCTTGGGATCATTATAAGCCATCACCGGAACTCCCATGGGAAAGATGTCAACATCAATACCTAACTGAACCGATTTAGCTCTATTATTATACTCGCCGAACTCAAAATTCACCCCAATATTTCCATAAAGACCGGGATAAATCTTTGTCTCTAAAATGCCATAAAACATCGGACCCTTACCAAGTATGTCGACTTCACTATGTGTCGTCGGATCATACTTCTGAACTTCAGCATAATAACCCGTTCCTATAGAATCAGGGACTGCAACATATAAATAAACAGGCTGCGCAAAACACAAGGTAAGCCCACCGCCATAACACAACTGTATCTCAACACCACCACTCTGCGGCTTACGCGCAATATTATACTGCGAACCGTAAAGAGCACGTAATAGAATTATATCATTTAACTTACCGTATTTATAACTTCTAAAACCCTGATAATTATAACCGCTCTCCTCTTTCGGATCCCTGTAAGTGGAAAAATTTATCTCGAAATCATCAGTTCTAAACACACTTCGGATATACGACTGCCTAAACCCGGCACCGAATCCATGCGTGTTAACAGTAATAAAACCTAATCGCTCACGAGAATACAATATATTAGCTTTCGACTGCTCTTCATGAGACTGCGAATAAGCCGACGTGACAAGGAGGCAACATAAAACAAATATTGCCGAAATATGTCGGCGAATATCCATAACTATCGCTCAATTTGAAATTTTGACGTTTCACCGTATGCGGAACATTTCTGCTGTGCCTGGCAAGAAGAAAGTGCAAGGATAAGAAGAACTGCAATGATAGCAAAAAAAACCTTTTTCATTTCTTAGAAATATATTTTACAAAAGTACATTTTTTTAAGATAATAACGCTTTAAAATGCTATTTTTGTATTTTAAATTATCATGGAAACAGTTAAACCGAAAATTGATGAATCGTGGTATAATGTTTTGAAAGATGAATTTCAAAAACCGTACTTCTCAGAACTTAAAGAATTTTTGGTTGAAGAGAAGAAAAAATACGTTATCTATCCCGCCGGCAGCAAGATCTTTGCCGCATACGACACCACTCCTTTTGATAAAGTGAAGGCCGTAATCATCGGTCAGGACCCATATCATGAACCGTATCAGGCCAACGGACTGTGTTTCTCCGTCACCCCACCCGTTCCGCCACCGCCTTCACTTATAAATATCTTCAAGGAACTGCATGACGACTTAGGCTATAGTATACCGTCAAACGGCGACCTGACAAAATGGGCAAAAGAAGGCGTACTGCTTCTTAACGCCGTTCTTACAGTCAGAGCCAATTGCGCAGGCTCTCATAGAGATAAAGGATGGGAAAACTTTACTAACGCCACTATTAAAGCTCTCTCAGCCCAGAAAGAGCACCTCGTATTTATCCTGTGGGGAAACTACGCAAAGGCTAAGATACCCTTGATAGACTGTTTTAAACATTTAGTGCTTACAGCAGCCCACCCTTCACCACTCACTGCTAACCGCGGAGGATTTTTCGGATGTAAATCTTTCTCTAAAGCCAATATATATCTTACTGAAAACGGAATCACTCCGATTAATTGGAATCTAAACTAATTTAACTATGGAAAATAATACAAGAGATACAAACATGATTTATGGCATCCATCCGGTAATAGAAGCCATAGAAGCAGGAAAGGAAATCGAGAAGATCCTCGTTGGAAAAGATGTGCGTAACCCGCAATTTATGGATTTGTTGAAACTGATCCGACAAAACAACCTGCCATGTCAATACGTACCCCTCGAAAAATTAAACAGGGTCACCCGCAAAAATCACCAGGGAATCATAGCTTATATCGCCCCCGTCACCTTTCATAACATAGAAACAATTATCCCCTCACTGTACGAAGAAGGCAAAAACCCGCTGATACTCATTCTTGACAAAGTTACCGACGTACGCAATATGGGCGCGATCCTGAGAACAGCAGAATGCGCAGGCGTTGACGCTGTGATATACCCCGAAAAAGGAAGCGCAATGCTAAATTCCGAGACGGTAAAATCTTCCGCCGGTGCAATTGAACATATCCCTATTTGTAAGGTAAAAAACCTTATTCAGACGATTAAATTTCTTGCTAACAGCGGACTGAATATTGTGGCCTGTACAGAGAAAACCGATACCGACTTTACTGAGGTCGACTTTACTAAACCGACAGCTATCATTATGGGCTCGGAAGGAGAAGGAATATCTCTCGAAATATTCCGCTATACTCATAATGAAGCAGCCATCCCTCTCTACGGTAAAATAGAATCGCTCAACGTATCCTGCGCCACAGCCGTAATCTTATATGAAGTAGTTAAACAAAGACATAAAAAATGAGAACTCAACATATATTCTTTATTTCTATCTGCATTACCGCGTGCTTTTTCATCTCATGTAAAAAAGTGGAGGAATTTCACGACCCGTTTGGACGACTCGCTTGCACTATGGAGACTAAAAAAGGTGTCGCCGACGGGGTGACAAAATTTTATTTCAACGATGGCGTTTCAGTGAAACAGGAGACATATTATAAAAACGGCAAATTGAACGGTCCCTCAAAAAGATGGTTTTATAACGGCAAGACGGAAGTGGAAGAATATTATATAAACGACTCTCTCGACGGTACAAAAAAAATATGGGACGAGAAAGGACAACTGATAGTAGAAGACCATTACACGATGGGGATTCTCAACGGCACATCTAAAAAATGGTATTCAAACGGACAATTGCAGATAGATGCATTTTTTATCGACGGCCTGGCTGATGGCGAATGGAAGTATTACAACAGCAATGGGATAGAAGTAGGATATGCCTCTTTCAATATGGGTACGGGCGAACAGATAGGCCTCGACGACAAGGGAAATATTAAAGAAATCATCAAATACGAGAACGGGGTTAAAATTGATTAAAATTTCCTCAAAAACCTTTGAAAATTAAAAAATAAAGGTGACCTTTGCAACGTCAAATTAAGTGAATAAAATTAATAATAAACATAAAAATATAAACAATCACTTAAAGATTTAGTATTATGAACGTAGAAAAAATCATGCAGGATTTAACAGCAAAGCACCCCGGTGAAAAGGAGTTTTTACAAGCTGTTGACGAAGTATTAGAATCAATTGTTGAAGTTTACAACAGTAACCCTCAATTTGAAAAAGCGAAAATCATTGAAAGACTTGTTGAGCCTGATCGTATTTTCACATTCAAAGTAGTATGGGTTGATGATAAGGGAGAAGTACAGGTTAACATCGGTTACCGTGTACAGTTCAACGGTGCAATAGGACCATACAAAGGCGGTCTTCGTTTCCACCCGAATGTAAACCTTAGCATGCTTAAATTCTTAGGTTTTGAACAAATATTTAAAAACAGCCTTACATCATTGCCTATGGGCGGTGGTAAAGGTGGTTCCGATTTCAATCCTCAAGGCAAATCAGACGCTGAAATCATGCGTTTCTGCCAGGCCTTCATGCTTGAATTATGGAGAGTAATCGGACCTGACACTGACGTACCTGCAGGTGACGTTGGCGTTGGCGGTCGTGAAATCGGCTTCTTATATGGAATGTACAAGAAATTAGCTCGCGAACATACAGGCGTTCTCACAGGCAAGGGTATGACATGGGGCGGTTCCTTAGTTCGTCCTGAAGCTACCGGTTTTGGTGCTCTGTATTTTGTTCAGCACATGCTTGACAAAGCAGGAAAAGAGCTAAAAGGCAAACGCGTTGCTATCTCCGGTTTCGGTAACGTAGCATGGGGCGCAGCTACAAAGACCACCCAATTAGGCGGTAAAGTTGTTGCTATCTCCGGTCCTGACGGCGTTGTTGAAATTCCTAACGGAATGAACGAAAAGATGATCGACTATATGCTCGATCTTCGCGCTTCCAATAAGAATATCGTTGCTCCTTTCGCAACAGAATTCCCGGAATGCAAATTCATCGCAGGTAAAAAAGCATGGCATATCAAATGTGATATCGCTCTTCCTTGCGCATTCCAAAATGAATTAAACGGTGACGACGCTAAAGAACTTCTCGCAAACGGCACATGGGCTGTTGCTGAAGTATCCAATATGGGTTGTACTCCTGAAGCTATCAAAGCTTTCCAAGAAGCAAAAATATTATTTGCTCCAGGTAAAGCCGTTAACGCCGGCGGCGTAGCAACATCAGGTCTCGAAATGACACAAAATGCTATGCATATCAACTGGACAGCTGAAGAAGTTGACTCTAAACTTCACGGCATCATGAAAAACATCCACCACGCTTGCGTAGAACACGGTGTTGAAAAAGACGGTTATATTAATTATGTTAAAGGTGCTAACATCGCCGGCTTCATGAAAGTTGCTAAAGCAATGCTTGAAGAAGGTATTATCTAATTAATAACCCTTTAAACCATATTAAGCGCGGACCGGACTTTTTCCTCTCCGCGCTTGTTTTTTATCATGAATTTCTACCTCGACGCATTTCTGACATTTTCTAAGATAGGCGCCTTTACATTCGGCGGCGGCTGGGCTATGCTCTCCCTCATCGAAAAAGAAGTCGTCCAAAAAAAGAAATGGCTCTCCGAAGAAGAATTCGTCGACACAATAGCTATAGCCCAATCACTCCCCGGAATCCTCGCAGTAAACACCGCAATTTTTATCGGCTACCGCCTCAGAAAAATCAAAGGCAGCCTCGTGTGCTTCTTCGCCACTACCCTGCCCTCTTTTGTCATTATCCTCCTGATAGCAATGTTCTTTACCCAATATAAAGATAATCCTACCATAATAAGCATCTTTAAAGGTATTCGCCCCGCTATCGTCGCCCTTATCGCCGTCCCGGTTTTTAATACCGCTAAAACAGCTAAAATCACATGGAAAACAGCTATCATACCCATCACCGCAGCTCTCCTGATAAGCTTCCTCGGCGTATCTCCTATCTTTATCGTCCTCGCAGCTATCGTGGGCGGCATAATCTATGGCAGGTATTTCGATAAAACGACTAAAACCGAAAAGCCATGATCTACCTCCAACTGTTCTGGACATATTTTAAGATAGGATTGTTTAGCTTCGGCGGCGGATATGCCATGCTACCCTTTATCCAAGATGAGGTGGTGAATAAACATAACTGGATTACACCTTCCGATTTTACCGACATCATAGCCATATCCCAAATGACACCCGGCCCGATAGGAATAAATACAGCCACATATATCGGCTATACCGTCACCGGCAACGTCTGGGGCTCCATTATAGCTACCGCCGCAGTTTGTATCCCGTCTTTTATTATAGTGCTGCTCGTCTCATATTACTACAACAAATATAAAAACAGTAAACTTGTGAAATCGGTGATGAACGGACTGCGCCCCGTTATTGTGGGACTCATCGCAGCTGCCGCAATTATGCTGATTAATAAAACTACTTTTATCAACTACGGAAGCTGGATTATCTTTGCCCTGGCGTTCATCCTTATCAAGTTCACTAAAATACACCCGATCCTCGTCATCATTTTAGCCGGTATCGCCGGTTACCTCTTTTACTAATCCCCGCCTTATTTCTTGTTCGCATCAAGAATATTCTGACGCGCAAGCCAAATGGCCGCATTCAGCTCGAAACCGATTATCATCGCAATGGCATATATCTTCAAAAGTACCATGAAAATAATCATGGCCCCCAAAGAACCGTATAAATAGTTGTAATTATTGAAATTAGAAAGATATATCTTGAAAAAATATGTCGCAAGCGCAATGATAGATACGGTGACAAAAGACCCGGGCGACCATAATTTGAATACCCTCTTTTTCCCCCCGGGAGAATAATAAAAGATGAAAGAAATAACCCCTATCGAAAAGACAACTATCAAAAATAAACGCGTGAGCCTAAACAGCCACAGCAAAACATGCCCTCCAATGGTTTCCAAATTGACCATCTCTTTCACATACATCGTCTGATACGAAAACAACGCAACTATAATCACTAAACAGAGAAAAATACCTACGGCAAAAATCATGGATATTATCCTCACAACCCACCACGGACGATCTAATACCGGCTGATAGGAATTATTCAACGATTTCATCATGGTACTTAAACCCTTGGACGCAAAAAACAATAACAGGACAATGGAAAAAGATGTCAAACCAACTCTCGGCTTCGACAGAAATTCATTAATGGTCTCAATAAAATAACCGGCAGTATCTACAGAGAAAAACTCGGATATCGTCTCTATTATCACATCTTTATCGAAAGGGAAATACGGCAATAACGTCGCCATCGCCAACACAAACGGGAAAATAGCGATAAAAAACTGAAAAGCAATCGCAGAAGCGCGCGAATCTAAAAAACCATAGTGCATGCCATTAGTAAAGTTCTTTATAACATCATAATACCTTGCGCCCTGACACCACCGCGGGAACCTGTGCTTCGCCCGCTCAAAGTATTTCTTTAGCACACTTTTCTCGTTGAGAGTCTTCCAAAGGTCTATTTTTTCTTTCATCGACTTTTGTTTCGGCAAATATACGTTTTTTTTATAAACTAATAACTCAACTAATATTTGCCAATGTGCCGCCGAAAAATTATTTTTGCAAAAAAGAAAATGCATGAAAATTACTCTTCTTTTATGCGGTAAAACAAGCGAGCCGTGGATAACAACAGGCATGGAAATATATTCCAAACGGATAAAAAATTATATCTCTTTTGAGACAATCGTCCTCACAGACCTGAAAAATGCCGCTAAAATGCCCTTTAACGAAATAAAATCCCGCGAAGGAGAACAAATCCTCAACGAGCTCTCTCCCTCCGACTACGCGATCCTTCTCGATGAACATGGAAACACTTTTTCTTCTGTTGCCTTCTCAAATGAGCTTCAAAAAATTATGAACTCCGGAAGAAAACGCGTGGTCTTCATTATCGGCGGACCCTACGGTTTCTCACCTGAAGTGTACAAAAGAGCCGACTTCCGAATATCCCTGTCACCGATGACCTTCTCCCACCAAATCGTACGCGTAATCTTTTTGGAACAACTCTACAGAAGTTTTACCATACTAAACAACGAACCGTACCACCACGAATAACCCCCCAAACCCAATATGAACTACGTTGAAGTTGACAACCTGTATAAGTCTTTCGCTGAGAAAATTCTCTTCGAGGACATTTCTTTTAAAATTGAACGCGGCGACAAAATCGCCCTCATAGCAAGAAACGGCTCAGGAAAAACCACCCTCATTAATGTTATCCTCGGAAATGAAATCCCCGACAGCGGAAAGATAATGCTTCGCAATGATATCCACGTCAACTTCCTCCGTCAGGATACCGTACTTAACCCGGAACAAAACGTCTTCAACGCTATCTTTGAATCCGAAAATGAGTTTATTAAATGTATTAAAACATATAATGAGTGTCTGATGCTCTCACAACTCGACTCATCACCTGAGACGCTGAGGCGGTTAGAAGAAGCTACCTCAATGATGGACGCCTTCGCCGCATGGGACTACGAAAGTAAAGTTGAAGAGATCTTGCAGATATTCGAAATCCCGGACCTCAACCAAAAAATCGGACACCTCTCGGGCGGTCAACAAAAACGCCTCGCACTCGCTAAGGTCCTGATAGATAAATGCGACATGCTATTCCTCGACGAACCAACCAACCACCTCGACATCGAAATGATCGAATGGCTCGAAAATTACCTCGCCAAAGAAAAAGTAACTCTGTTCCTTATCTCCCACGACAGATATTTTATCGACAACGTATGCAACACCGTCTTCGAACTCGACGACCATAAACTTTACAGATATAAAAGTAACGGCCGAAAAGACGATGAAAAAAGCGACCGCAATATAGAATATTCCGCCGACAAGATGCATAAGCCCAATGGCGCCTATAGTAACTTCCTAATCAAAAAAGCCGACCGTGAAGAGATGGAAGCCAAAACCATTGAAAAAGCACGCGGAAAATATAGAATCGAGCTGGAATGGATGCGTCGTCAGCCTCAGGCGCGACAGCATAAGTCGAAAAAACGTATTGAGACCTTCTACGACATCGAAAAAACGGCAAGACAGACCCTTAAAGACGAGTCGTTCTCCTTTAACGTGCAAGCCGCCCGCCTCGGAAAAAAGATAATGGAGGTATATAACCTCAGCAAAGCCTTCGGCGACAAAAAGATTATCTCCAATATGACCTATACTTTCGTGAAAGGCGACAGGATAGGCATCGTAGGAAAAAACGGCATCGGTAAATCTACCTTCTTCAAACTGCTGACAGAACAAATTTATCCCGACTCAGGCAGGATAGTCGTCGGCAGTACCGTAAAAACAGGCTATTTCGGGCAGGAGGGACTACTTTTTAACGACGACAAGAAAATCATCGACATCGTCAAAGAATGCTGCGAGGTGGCAAATATCGACAGTCGCGAAGTCGGTGCATCACAGTTTCTGTCGTGGTTCAACTTTCCGCCGGCAGTACAATATGCCTCTTTCGGCAAGCTCAGCGGCGGAGAGAAAAGACGTTTCTATCTGATAATGGTGCTTCTGCAAAGTCCCAACTTCCTCATCCTCGACGAGCCCACCAACGACCTCGACATACAAACGCTCAACCTCCTCGAAGAATTTCTCGACTCCTACGAAGGCGTGCTGCTTGTAGCTTCCCACGACCGTCTGTTTCTCGACAAACTCTCCGACCATATCTTCGCCTTTGAAGGAAACGGAATAATAAAGGATTTTCCGGGCAACTATACTCAATACGTGGAATGGAAGAAAGCGCGCAAAGCCGCCACGCCGTCCGAAAAGTCCACACCTAAGGAAGACACCCGTCAGCGTCCCGAACGCCCGCGCAAGGCCACCTACAAGGAAACAAAAGAATATGAAGCCATCACCGCAGAGATGGGCACCCTCGAAAGCGAGAAAAAGACTATCATCACCGAACTCAACAGCGCCACCACTCCAGCAGACGAACTGGAAAGACTCAGTCTCCGCTACGGCGAAATCGACTCACGCCTCTCGGAAATAGAAGACCGCTGGTTAGAATTGGAAGAAATCGTCAACGAGATATAACCACCGGCTCACCCATTTCGGGCATCTCAATACCCGCATAAGCGCCGAAATATGTCGGGTCACAAACCACATATTTTTTATCGTTATAGAGCAGATACTTACCCTTTACTTCGTCATTAAAGCGAACAGCCGTAGCTACATGCGTCTTATATTCCAGCAATACCACGTCCAAGCCGAGTAATGTACTTACCACATTTGCAAAAAAAACAGCTCTGTCCTCACAATCATTATAAGGATAATACAACATCTCTTCGCAAAAGAACCATTTCTCATGACCGAACTGCTCGTCATCATTCTTGTAGTTGTCAAAACTTGTGTACATAAAATCGAGCAGGGTATTAACAGACAGCTGTTCCGATTTGCCTTTTACGAGCGGGGTCAGGCAAGTCTTTATGGACTCATTTAAATCTCTACTGATAGCAGCATTGAAATATACTTTCAGATCTACTAACGGATAATCTTTATAATAATCCATAAGGTTGGAATTATACATAAACGTCATCGGATCTGAATTATTCCCATAGCGTAATGTTTTTGTGGCGATATTCTCGTTAAACTGAGGCTCTTCATCAATTAACAGGTTCAGTCTCTTCGCATAATTCTTATTGAATACCTTTTCATAAGTATATATAACATTATTGCCTGTTATGGGAACATTGTCGAAATTAAACATATAGTATTTAACATCATCACATTCAACATATTTTTGACAGTAGCTGTTTTGATAAAACGGCAGCAGGACAATAAGGTGTTCATTACACCGCCCTATTTTTGCGCTGTAACCGGACTGACATAACAGAAACACAGTATAAAGGGTTTTCTCATCATCGCCTTTCTTAAAAATATTTTCTGCAGCCTTTTTGCATATCAAATAATAGCCCCAGTCGTTAAGTTTCATATCCGCCTTGATTTTTTGGCATTTTGCGAGAACATATCCATTATCTGCCTTCATAACTTTGCTCCAGAACTCGCCCACTTGAGATTCATTAATGCTCGACAAAACGATATCTGATAATTGTGGCGAAGCGCAGCAGACATTAACAGGAGTATTATATATCAGTGTATTAACAATATAATCTTCTTTTTCAAATTCAGAAGCCGCATTTATTTCGGATTGCCGCAGAGTTTCAACAAAATCAGTTGCTTTCTTATAATTCTTTTCTTCCTCCGGCGACATCTCCAAGTCTTCAGCGTTGACTTCCTGTTCATATATAACCTGTTCCGATACAGGAACGGCCTCATCCGGGGAAGAAACCGACACCGGCTCTACTGGTTTCGGTTTCGAGGGCACCGGAATACCGTCTTTGACATCAAATTCCGTCCATTTTTCTTTCAGATACTCAGCAAATTCCTTATTTATCTTTTCGAGATACTTGTTATATTCTTGATTTTTATCTGCGACATAACCATTTCTCGCGGCATTACCCGACTTGACAAAATCATCAAACGTCTGCGAATATCCGGAAAACGAAAAAGCGAAAAAGGCAATTGTAAAAAGTAAAAATTGTTTCATAAAAAAATTTTATTACACTTATTATATAGTCCTTTGAATATAAAAATCTATCATGTCAATGCCTGAAATAGGTTGACCACTTTTAAATCAAAAAAAGTACAATGAAAACAGAAATTAAAATGACAACAGGGGAACGCCTAAGAAGAAATTTCAGTGAAAGTTTCAAAAGAAAAAAAGTTT
>JAQVPY010000035.1 GCA_028701815.1 Bacteroidales bacterium
TAGTCTCCCGTGCCGTTACTTCTATCCCCGCCTTTATGCATTTTATCAAGGGTAAAATAGTGAAGAATAACAAAAATGCAGTCCCTAACGGCATATTCTATTTAAAAGGGGGCGACTACCAGAATGAATTGAACCAGATTAATAATAACTACAGAATTTATAGAATATCAGATTTTTATGATGAAGAATTTTTCCGGACGAAAGATGTCATTTATATCCAGTATGAGAAATAAAAACTTGTTGCCCTGCCTGCTCCTGCTGTGTCTGTTTATAACAGCTTGCTCAAATAAAGAACAAGTAACCTATATTACACATTTTGAAAAAACCGGAGGTACGGAAACCGACAATTATGATAATACCATAGCCTATTGCCACCTCCTTGCCGATAACCTTAAGGAAGTCAGCTATGAGTCTACCGGCTTTTCGGGACAACAGCGTGAAATCCCCCTTTTAATTGTCGATGAAAATGGTTCTACCGATGTTCAACAGATTAAAAAATCAGGTAAGATCATTGTTCTCCTCGAATCGTGTATACACCCGGGAGAACCTAACGGCAAAGATGCCGGCTTTCTCCTTATTCGCGATATGCTCGTTCATGGTAATAACAAAGACCTTCTGAAAGATATTACTATCCTGTTTCTTCCGGTGATAAGCCCCGACGGCCTCGCCGACTTTTCTCCCTATAACCGTATCAATCAAAACGGACCGGTGGATATGGGATGGAGAGTTACCGCACAGGGATATAACCTGAATAGAGATTTTATGAAACTCGACACCCCCGAAATTAAAGCCTTCGTGGAAATGTTTAATAAATGGGAACCTGATTTTTTCTTTGATACACATGCAACAAATGGAGCAGACTATCAATACGTTTCAACATATATGATTGAAGACAACAGTATGTACGACAGGTCGATAGGCCTTTGGCTCGAAACAGTCTGGGAACCCTCAATAGTCTCTACGATGGACTCCCTGAATACACCCGTATGTCGCTATATCACCTTTAGTCACTGGGGTAATCCTACTACTCCTCTTTTGCAGCACTCGTCTTCACCAATGTTTTCCCAGGCTTATGCCGCCTCCCGAAATTGCCCCGCCGTCCTCCTTGAAACACACATGCTTAAACCATATAAAGACAGAGTGATTTCAACTTATAATATAGTTTTGGAAACGATGCGACTCCTGCGCGATGACAAAACTGCTTTTATTGAAATGCTCACCGAAGCAAAAGAACATGACAGACAACTTAAATCTTTACCGGTTAACTACGAGTTAAATTATTATGACACATCTTTTGTGGATTTTCTCGGATATGAATTTCATTATGAAAAAAGCGAAATAACGGGCGGAGATTATGTGGTTTACGATAGAACAAAACCGATTGTGAAAAGACAGGCTGTCATGAAAACCAACATGCCTACAAAATTTTTACCGGTTCCTAAACAGTATATTATTCCCGTTCAGTACGATAAGGTTATCGATATAGTTAAAAGACACGGCTTCCCGATGACATTTCTTGAAGATGAGCGGGAATTTGTGGTCGACAAATATGTCTTTTCCGATGTGGTATTTTCGGAGACACCTTATGAAGGTCACCAACGGGTAAGAAAGTTTAATTCCATGCGGGTAAAAGATACGATGAGCTTTCCGAAGGGCTCCGCTGTGGTCTCAACGGACTGTAATGGGATACGACTGCTGATGAATCTTCTTGAGCCTGAAATGACTCATTCTTTGTTTGAATTCGGGTATTTTAATAATATTTTACAACGCAACGAATATTTTGAAATATATAAAATGGAAAATACGGCGAAAGAGATGCTGCAAAACGATACGGCACTTGTGCGGAAATATCATGAAATGCTGCTCGCTTCTGATGCTGCCATGTCCCCTGAAAACCGCCAATATACCATCTTGCAATGGTTTTATCAAAACTCACCATATTGGGATAAAAATTATAATATATATCCTATCGGAATTGTAGAATAGAAATACTTTATATCATGAGAAAAATATCATTATATGTTGCCTTTCTTTCCTGTTTAATACTTATTTCGTGTTCAGGCAATAAAGAGGAGCAGGCCGTGAAAGCCCTTGCAAAAAGGATTATTCCGGAATTTGCCGGTGATTTTAAGTTTGACATACAAACACCTGAGGCGGAAGAGGACTTTTTTACAATAGAACAAAAGGGGCAGAAGATCCTTATTACCGGTAACAATGCCAATTCTTTGGCTGCCGGTCTGAATTATTATCTTCAAAATTATGCCAATGTCTATATCTCGTGGTATGAAGATGATGATATCGTTTTACCGGAGATTATGCCGACAGTTACTGAAAAAATAGAAAAGAAAGCCGTTGTTAAGGACAGGTTTTTCTTTAACTATTGTACCTACGGTTATACTATGCCCTGGTGGCAGTGGGACGAGTGGGAACATTGTATCGACTGGATGGCATTAAACGGTATCAATATGCCTCTTGCTATCACGGGACAGGAGTCGGTATGGTATGAGGTGTGGAAAGAATTCGGGATGACAGACGAAGAAATCAGAAGTTATTTCACAGGTCCCGCCCATCTGCCATGGCACAGAATGGCTAATGTTGACAGTTTCGACGGTCCGCTGCCTAAATCGTGGCTCGAGGGTCAGACTGCCTTGCAAAAGAAAATTTTGAAACGAGAGAGAGCACTATCTATGACCCCCGTTCTTCCCGCTTTTGCAGGTCATGTTCCACAATATATTCATGATAAATTTCCCGATGCAGACATTAAAACATTGGGACCGTGGTGCGGCTTTGATGTTACGTATTTCCTAAATTCGCAAGAACCTCTTTTTTCTGAGATACAGAAGTCGTTTATTGAGAAACAAACGGAATTATTCGGTACCGACCATGTCTATGGCTTCGACCCGTTTAATGAGATGACCCCTCCGAGTTGGGAAAATGACTATCTTGCCACCGTGTCTGAAAACATTTACGCATCTTTACAGAGTGTCGACACTGATGCGACATGGTTACAGATGGGCTGGCTGTTTTTTAATCAGAGGAGGAACTGGACAAAGGAGCGCATTCAATCGTACCTTACGGCAGTGCCACAGGATAAACTTATCATGCTCGACTATTTTTGTGAGCGTATTGAAATTTGGCGTAATACCGATGCTTTTTTCGGACAGCCGTTTGTATGGTGCTATCTCGGCAATTTCGGCGGTAACACAATGTTAGTCGGCGATATTCCCGTGCTTGAGAAAAAGCTGACGGCTGCACTTAATGAGGCCGGGGATAATTTTGTCGGTATCGGCTCTACCCTTGAGTCGTTTGACAACAGTCCTCAAATATTTGAATATCTTTTCGACCGTGTGTGGGAACAGGAAGGAATTAATACCGATGCGTGGATTGAAAAGTGGGCGGAACTTCGCTATGGCGGGAAAAATGAATATGCTACGGAAGCGTGGCGACTTCTTAACGATAGTATATATAAAGACTGGTCTAATTACGGACTTGGGACTCAACTCAATGCCCGCCCGACACTTGAAGGACATGGCACATACTATACAAAGCCGTATTATTCTTATTCAAATGACAATTTGCGAACGGCGATAGAACTTCTTCTGAAAGAACCTTCATTGAGACAGACTTATCAATATGATATTGCCAATTTGATGTCGATTTATCTCGGGAACTATTTTCTTGATGTAAGAAACGATTTCACAGTTGCTTATAAGAATAAAGATATTGAAGCCATGAAAACAGCCGTAGATAAGGCTATGGAGATTTTTGATGCCACCGACGACATCCTTGCTACTAACGACAACTTTTTGCTTGGCAAGTGGATTAAGGATGCTCGCGAGTGGGGAGAAACAGAAGAGGAAAAAGACTATTATGAAAAGAATGCCCGCACATTGCTTACGGTTTGGGGAGGTCCTGTCTTAAACGATTATGCCAATAGAACGTGGAACGGACTGGTATCAGGGTATTATAAACAGAGATGGACAAAATTTTTTGATGCTGTAACTCAATCTGTTGAAAATGGAACGGAATTTGATGATAAATCTTTTTATGCCGATTTGGGCGTCTGGGAACAGCAATGGTCAACAGCAGACACGATGCAATATCCTTCCGAAGGGGAGGGTAACGCTGCCGAAATAGCGGTGAGAATATTGAAAAACCTGTAAATACATGAGATCATGAGAGGCAATTTACTATCATTTTTAGGCGGTGCACTTGTTGCATCGGCTATTGCATTTCTTTTTCTGACTGAAGATGGCGCAACCTTGCGGAAAAAGATAAAACAAAAATTCGAAGACAACGGCATCAAGTTGTCTAATGAAGAGCTCGAAGCTGTAATCCAAAAGATTAAAGACGAACTTAAAAACAAAGAAGGTCGTAATTCGGAAGCTAAGCCTGAACCGGATACGGATGCTGCCAACTAAAAGATAATAGCTATGGAACTTTCGGAAGACAATAAATATCAAGACTTTACGCGCAAAGCAAAAGACTATATTAAAACACGCTACGATTTGCTGAAACTGGAGTTGCTGGAGAAAACGTCACGGATTCTTTCAGTCCTGATTATGATCATAATCTCTCTGTTTTTGCTTTTAGGGGCATTGATATATTTTTCTTTTGCTCTTGTCTCGTGGATGGAGACAGTGTTCGGCAGCATGATACCGGGCTTTTTGATTATAGGCGGTGTTTTTCTTATCATCCTTTTTTTAGTCTATATCTTTCGTGAAAAGATTTTAATAAATCCTTTGATAAGGGCTATCTCAAAAATTCTCTTCGAAGAGAAAGAAAGTGGGGATGACGATGAGTAATACGGGAAAAATAAAATACACTTCTTTACAGTCCATTGAGGAGCAGAAAGAAAAGCTGCACAAAAAAATAAACAAGCAGGAAAAGGAGTTGAGACAGGATTGGGAGGAGATAAAAAATCCTTTCAAAAGATATCTGCCGATGGCGAATAAGGCTATAAAGACTTTAACGCTTCTGCCGGCTATTATCGACGGTTTTTCTCTTGGCAGCAGAATCTTCAGGATGGTTTTCAGACGATAAGTAAAGAAGTTGCTAAAATTTCATCGGGAAAATTTCTATATGTAAACTTTTTTTTTTATTTTTGCAGCCAAAAATTTGGTATTTAACATTTTAAAAATAAAAACTATAAATAAAAGAAATGAAAGTTTATGAAACCAGTAAGATCCGTAACATAAATATTGTAGGCGGAGCTAAATCGGGTAAAACCACTTTGTCTGAGAGTATGTTACAACTTGGTGGTATTATAACACGTAGAGGCACAATCGAAGATAAGAACACAGTGTCCGATTATCGTGATATTGAAATAACCAAGGGAAATTCCGTTAGTTCAACAGTATTATACACGGAATTTAAGGACCATAAGATCAATTTTATTGACAATCCGGGCGTTGTTGACTATATCGGTGAAGTTTATGCCTCCGATAAAGTTACAGATGCAGCCTTTATGGTAATCAATGCTCAAGAAGGCATCGAAGTAGGTACCGAGATGCATTGGAGGCTGCTTGCAAAGCATAATACCCCGTGTGTGATCGTTGTTAATCAACTCGACCATGACAAAGCTAATTTTGACGAGGTTTTACACGAGTTGAAAGAGGATTTCGGGAGTAAGGTCGTTCCATTCCAATTCCCCGTGAATGTAGGTCCCTGCTTTGATGCTATAGTTGACGTGCTTTCAAATAAACTTTTAAAATATGGGAAAGATGGTGGAGTGGCTTCTGTAGAGGAACTCTCCGGTGCCAATGCCGATAAGGCCGAAGAAATGAAAGCTTTTATTGTAGAAGCTGCCGCGGAAGGTGACGAAGAACTTATGGAAAAATTCTTCGAAGAAGGAACCCTTTCTCCGGAAGATCTTGCTAAAGGTTTAAAACTTAGTATCAAGAATCGCGACATGTTCCCGCTGATTTGCGTTTCGGCTAAACAGAATATGGGCGTTGATGCTTTATTGGATTTCACAATAGATAATATTATTTCACCGGATCAGGGTAATGCAGTTACAACTTCTGCCGGTGTAGAATTGCATTCACTGATAAGTGATCCTACTTGCGCATTTGTCTTTAAGACTTCTATTGAGCAACATCTTGGTGAGGTTGTTTATTTCCGCGTATACGGTGGTGAAGTGGCAGAAGGAGCTGAAATGCTCAATACTAATAATGACGGCAAGGAGAAGATTTCCCAGGTTATGGTTGGTGCCGGCAAAAACCGCGTGAAAGTTCCAAAAGCGGTAGCAGGTGATATCGCAGCTACCATTAAATTGAGAGATACAAGAACAAATCAGACTCTCGGTGCCCCCAAATCAAATATCGGTACGGTGGAACCTTACGAAATCCCCGAACCAATTTATTTCATGGCTTTGAAAGCTGCTAATAGCGCAGATGATGAAAAGATGGGAGTTGCTTTGAATGACCTCCAGAAAGTTGACCCAAGCCTTAGAGCAGGCTTCAGTCGCGAACTTCGCCAGATGGTGGTAAGCGGTCTCGGAGAAATTCATATCAATACCATGAAATGGTATATCAATAATATTAATAAAATTGAAATTGACCTCTCCCCGTGTAAGATTCCTTATCGTGAAACCATAACCAAAACGGCAAAGGCAAGCTATCGTCATAAAAAACAATCCGGTGGTGCAGGACAGTTCGGAGAGGTTCATCTTATGGTTCAGCCGTATGTTGACGGTTATACATATCCCACCGAATTTCCTGTTAGAGGTACCGAGGAGTATCCTCTCGACTGGGGCGGTAAATTGATGTTCCACAACTGTATAGTCGGCGGTTCTATCGATGCCCGTTTTATGCCGGCCATCCTGAAAGGTATTATGGAACGTATGGAACAGGGTCCTTTGACAGGTTCTTATGCCCGTGATATCGTTGTTTATGTCTATGACGGTAAAATGCACCCCGTTGACTCCAACGAAATGGCATTTAAACTTGCGGGGCGTAATGCCTTTAAAGAAGCTTTCAGAAGTGCAGCTCCAAAAATTATGGAGCCTGTTTATGATGTTGAAGTTCTCGTGCCGGAAGATATGATGGGCGGCGTTATGACCGACCTGCAAAACCGCAGAGGTATCGTTATGGGAATGGATGCCGATGGAAGATTCCAGAAGATCCGTGCTCAGGTGCCGTTGGCTGAAATGAACAGATACGCTACAACATTGAGCTCCCTGACCTCAGGTCGTGCAACCTATTCATTGAAATTCAACGAATATCGTCAGGTTCCTGCCGACGTTCAGGACAGACTGCTTAAAGAATACGCAGAACAATCTTCTGACGAAGAATAAAAGATATATAATATAATAAGTATTATAAAGTGATCGAGACGCGGCTTATGCCGCGTCTCGATTTTTATATTTCTATTATTATATCGGACTTTTAGATATTATACTTTTTTATGACTAAAAAAGTAACAAAAAAGTCTTTGCCGCGTCTTCGTTCACTAAAAAAGTGCGTCTCAAGCTAAGCCAAAAGAACTCGCCTGCGGCTCAGACAGCTTTTGGCTTTTAACGCTTTCAACGCGCTTTTTCTTAACGTTCACTACGCCAAGGCGGTGGGTATTGCTGCTTTGCAGCAATCAGAGTTTGGGGTGTCCGGATTCCGGAGCGTTATAGTGGAGAATGGACTTGACGAAGCCACTTAGCAACCGGTTCGAAAAATGGGCAGTATTATAATTAATCTTGTCTGTAGAAGTTTTCTCATAGTTTTAAAGTTTTATTTGTTTAATTGTTTTTTATCCATTTACCGGTTTAAAAAGCGATAGTATTATAATAAGTATGGATGGCAAATCACGTTGTTTAGATAATATATGGATAGAACGCTTTTGGCGAACTATTAAACGAGAGTATATTTATCTTCATCCTGAGAATGATGTAACTTGTCTATTTGAAGGGATTAAAAATTATATGAGCTATTATAATACGCAGCGTCCGCATCAAAGTCTTGGTAATCATACAATTCCTATAAAAGTTTATAAAACGAGAAAAGATAAAGTTGCATAACAAAATAATGAGTACCTTTACGGCATAAAAATCCAAAAGCTATGGAGTGCTTTTGAATTTTATGCCGAGTAAAAAGTTCGATACAATAATAGAAACGAGAAATAAATATTAACTAAGAAATGGCATTTACCGGTTTAAAAAGCGTTAGTATTATAGGTAGGACGAATAATATAATTGTTAATGTTTTTCATTTTATATAATTTATTAAGTTAAAAAAATAAAGGTTACTTATGTTTATTGTGTCTAAATTATTATACCACAGTACATTAACTTTTTTCTATCTGTCTTTGTCGGCAAAGACAAAAATACAGTGCAACTTACCATAAAACAGCCTGTCACTGTTCCATAATAATAGTTAGAATCATAGCCTTCAAGGTGCTGCTTTCTGTAAAGCACCCTGTCGTTATAGCCTCTGCAACCTGCGGGCTGCTGCTGCTCTTATTGCAGAGGCTCTAATAAATATGTTTCAATTCCCTTTTCATGTTTTTCCGGGTCTTATATAACCTCACATTACCTGTTAATCAATAGTTTCTGTGTAAAGATATTGTTGTCACAAATAATTTGGACGAGATAAATTCCGTCAGGCAGATCTTTTGTGTCAATTTCTACAGCGGCGGAATTGAAGGTTTTTAATAAGCGGCCTGTTGCCGTCATAATACAGACGCGCGAGCAGGTGTTATCTCCGTATTTTATGGAGATTTTATCTGTTGCAGGGTTTGGATAGAGTTCAATATTGGCGGCTTGTGGCGAAAATTCTTCAATATCATTTATCAGTTGAGTGTATATTGTATCGCAGGGCATATTCATAAAAGAATAGTTGTTACCTGAAGCATCGCTATAACAACGAATGCCGTCGATATAAATACCATCGGGAGAATTTCCGTATTTACACAGATAATATATTTCATTGGGGAAGAATGAGCTTGAATGTCCTATCCCATCAATGATCTTTCCAGAGAAGTATCCGTTTTCATCTGAGACGAACTGATTCTTTATCTGAATGCCATTATAATCGGAATAGTTTACAGAATCCACAGTAACGGTAATAGGACAGTCATATACGGTAACTTCCCATGTCTCCCCGGTTCCGGCACCGAAATCATATAACAAGGTAATTTCTTCGGTGTCTCTATTAAACCAGTATACTTTGTCGTCGTCTTTTCTTATATATTCGCGGTTGTATTCAGTGCCACTAATAACATAAGCAATTAATCCTATTTTATCGACAATTTTAAATACTTCTCCGTTAATAATAGTGTCTCCGGATACTTCTAATTGCTGATAATTAAATTCTATAACCGGATATGATATTGTTTCAGCTGTTTGGTAATACCATGTGGTGTTATCGGGATAATTCTGGGCATCTGTTTGTTTATGAATCATAAATAGACAAACGATGGCAATAAGTAATAAAATCTTTTTCATAATTGTAAAATTTGTATATGATTAATGAAGTCAGTTAGTTTTAATTATTTTTTCATAAGAAACAATTTTTCTATTGTCAAAAATAGAAATCAGATACATCCCTGCTTGCAGATTGCTAATGTCAAGTTCTTTACTATTACCTGAGAGAGGGGACTCATAGACGGTTCTACCCATAATATCAGTAATAGAGATAAAATAATCAGATACTTCATAATGGAAATCAATATTTAATATTGAAGAAACCGGATTAGGAAATATCTCAGGCGTTAAAGGAGTATAGTCGTCAAATCCCACGCCATCAACGCATGTTGCCGAGAGTTCGAATCCGCTTGCAGTAGTGCTACCATCGGAGCAGAAAACTAAAGTTAGTGCACCGCTTTGTGAAGCTAGATCTATTTCGCCGCCGTAGGGGTAGCTGAAGGGATAGTATGTTAACGGATTCTCGGTTCCGACACCGTCATAAATATACATATAATCGCTCCAATCGATATAAAATGAACCACTTATCCTTATCACCTTATTAGGCGCATCGGGATAAATTATAACCATGCTTGTTTCATTATTCGAATAATTCATAAAAGGTCCGCCGCTGTCATAGATTATTGCTCCGCAGGTTGTTATTTCGGTAGTATCGTTAGTAACCATAGAAAATTGCTCGCCGATAATTACATCTTCAGTGGCAGGGAAACCGTCGCCGTATTCATTAGTAGCATATACAGAATAAATATGTATTCCCGGTTCAAGTCCATATTCATCCCAAGACAGATATTCTCCGTTTACAGGGTTCTCGAAAACGTGTAAAACGGAATCGTTTCTAAGGAGCGTTATTTTTTGCATAACAAGTGGGGTAGAACCGTTGAGACATCCTGTGGGGTTTCGCCAGGAGATAGATCTGTCGAATGAACCGGTTTCCGTAGCTGTTAAATTAGTGGGAGACTGAGGGATTTTTCGTGTGCATTTGTTTTCAAAAGAGAAAAACAATCCGGAGATCAAGGCAGCTGAAGGGCAGCTATATATAGTATTGTTATACTCGTCAATAATTGAGAAAGCGATTTGATCATCTATTCCATTTGTTGAGACCCAATAGCAGTCGAGTTGTATGTCGGGCATTTCGATAAGTACTACCTGAATAGATGCACCATTTCTTTTTTGTACAAAGCCGAAACTTTTCCCGTTTTCATCCACAAAGTTGATACCGCCATTACCCCATGGACCTGTATAGCCGGTATTACTGAACATTCTGACTTGAATTCTGCACAGGTCGCCAATAAGTAGACGGGAAGAAGCCTCTATTCCGGGACCTTCATCATTGATTGCATACACGTCATAATTATAATAATATGAAAAAGGGACGGTTTCATCAACAAAACTCATAGCTTCTCCCGGCGCGGTATTTTCAAATTCTGCGATTATATCATTTTCTCGTTTTACTACAATTTTTGTTATATCGTTAAGAGGCTCTCCGTTTACAGTAGTTGTCGGATTTACCCAAGACAATTCGCAGTAAAGTTCATGATTGCTCCCCGGAACAGCAACAAAATCTGTCGGCTTATTGGCGATAGACGTGTTTTGATAATATGGAAAGAAAAGAAAATTAAATCGAAATGTCAAATAGTCGCTTGTTGCAATGGGAGTCAATTCTGCAGTCTCCGTGTTAACTGTAAATATGTTGGATTCGCTTGAAAAATAGTAAGAATAAGCATTTGTGGCATATAACACATTTGTTTCTCTGTCAAAATCCATGGAACTCTCCGACGAGCGAAAAATTTGTCCGGTATTACCTATTAGTGTAACTTCAAAAGTGTTTTTATCTATGGAATATAAATTAGACGTGGAATCACCGGTGCTGTGATTCATTCCATACATTTTACCGTTAGCATCAAAGGCAATCAAACGAATTTTATGCTCTGAATTATCGCCAACTCTTAAGGTGTCTCCTGTCAACAAATCCAATGTGTAAAACTTATTGTTATAATAATCAATTGCATAGATAGTTTCAGTAGTATAATCGCAGGCCATATTGAAGATAGTTTCAACGTCATATTCTCTTTCGGAAACAATTTCACCGGTAGTATAATCAATTTTAGACCACCAGCAATAACTTGTCTCTGTTTCTCTTATTGTTATTGCATGAAGATAACCGTTATAGAAGCAGCCTGCATTAAGCCATTGGTCATCTTTTATTAAAGATAAACTTTCTTCAGGGTCGTCCATATCAAGAGAATAATAGTTTGTAATCATATTACAGTACGCCGTTTTATCCCTAGGAAACATGGGTTGTGAATAAATGTTCGATGATAGATAGAACAATAAAAACATTAATAATAGAATAAATTTTTTCATGGTTGTAAGAGTTAGTGTTGAATAATTAGTTTGTCGGATTTAAGAGTAGCCGTTGGGGATATAATAGAATATATATATATACCGTTCGCGATATCTGCTGTATGCCATATTATTTGGCCGGTATCTTCGGATAGCCGTGATTTGAAGATAGTATTGCCATTTATATTTTTAACTGTCAAAAAACAAGGCGTAGTAACATTATTGTAGTTAAAAACAATATGGTCATTTGCAGGATTTGGCAAGGCATTTATAATTATGACTTTATCAACTATATGTTCTGTCGTACTATTTTTTTTATTTGTTCTCGTATTGTTTGTACATTTTATAGTATAATCCTTCATGGCAATACGTGAATAGGTCGTTATAAGATTATCTATTAAAGAATTTTGTTCATAGTCGTTGATAAAAGAGAAATTACCATCATTTAATGAATAAAAAGTCGTTGATTTTTTAGATTTATAAAAGTTTAGTAATTGAATAAGATTATCATAGTCGTCATGTTTTTCAGTATTTATGTCTTTAGAGTAAGATATTTCTGAAGCTAATTCAATGGCTTTATCATAATTTTTTTGCTCAATCAATGATGCGATTATTAGTTGATTTGCTTTTCCATCTCCGATTTTTGCTATCCATGTTCTTATAGCTTCATAATCTTTTATATTATTATTAATATAACCCCTTAATAGAGCATACAAGGCATGCATATATTGATTTTTATAGTTGTCAGCTTTTTCTTTTTTGTTACTTGTTGAATTTGAAACTCCTTCATCACTTAACCTGTTATCCAATTCATTTTTGAGATTAATAAAATTGTAATAATTATAATAATAATCATTTTGCAATTTATTGATGTAAGTAAGGGGAAGATTAAACAAATCAACCTTGTCGTCAAAATGGGAAAGGCAACTATTATTAATATTTATACCTTGAGAAGTAACCCCATAGATGTTGTTCGTTAATGGGGTTTGAATGCCAATATTTTGATTATAGAAATAAATTAAGTTATTGCTTCCTCCATTATAGAAGTGTATCGGTAGTCTTCCTCCATAAGAAAAAGTATTACCTGCAGCAATATCAATTGAACCCATAGAAGATTTTATGCCGGAAATTGTATTAGGAGAGATTGGATTTGCCACATAAAAATCTGCTGTTTTGTTGCTTTGGTTAGTGTTACATAAATATTCAAGTCCTAGAGCTGGGGAATTACTTGAATAATTTTGTCCACTTGCATAATTTGCATACGTCATCCCATTAAAACTATTCTTATATATTTCATTATAATATTCGGAATTACTGATATGTATTCCATAATAATTGATTGATGAAGGGCTGGAAGTGCTAAATTTTTGAAAAGTGTTTTCTTCAATTGAAAAGCCCATTCCGTTTTCGATATGAATTCCGACACCCTCTTCGCAAGAAGAGCAATAACCCAGATTAAAATCACAAAAATTAATAGCGCAAAAATTAATGTTTTCGGATTCAATAGCATATCCATTATTATTAAATATAGTATTTTTTACCATAAATGAACGTGTCGTCAGCCCTGTAGAGTTTGCATATATGGCATTATAAAAACCGGAAAAAGAGGACTTGTCCAAGGAATCCTCGGGACAAGGTTGTGTCTCTGAATTACAATAACCTAGCACGGAAAAATGAGAGTCATTTGATAATATACCCCTATTTGATGAAGTTATGTTTGAAGCGCTATCTGAAAGTAAAAAATCGCATCCATGAAACCCCGCCCCATTAAAATTGAGAAGTTCTATGTGTTCATTAAATTGTGTGTCTACCGGATAATCTTGGGTAATCTCAAAAACACAATTACGAAATGAGCATTTATTATATAATGTTTGACTTGGATTATAAGGGCTGAAATTTGAATAATTTCTTGCATTTAATGACTTGGCGTTGTTTCGGAAAGTGGAGTTTTCGGCAACAGCGATTCCGCCGGTAGTGGTACTGTCAGAAGGATTCCATAAGTTTAATGCCACCATTGCTTTTTCAATCAAAGAGTTATTTATTATATCAACCCTTCCTTGATAATACAGGTTATTAATGGCTTCTTGTGTGCTGTCACTATGACCCCATACTTGAATACCTTGCCATAACAAAGAGTCGGAATTAGTCACAGTTCCGCCGTCGATATGCAATTGGCCACCCTGTTTGACTGCAATTTTTCCTAATGCCGGCATTAACACTTCACAGCTAATAGTTAGTTCTCCTCCGGATTCAACATATATGTCTCTGTAAAGTCTTGTATTAAAATCTATCAGTTTTTCTCCGGTGACAATAAAGGGTGCATCTAAAGAATTAACCTCTTTAACAAATTTCCGGATATTTGTCCGAGCTATTGATTTGTGCATTTTATATATTTGGTTATCATTTAGATAATCGCGTGCCGATGATCCGTTCGGGTTTATTATATTCCTATCACAAACGAATTGATGGCTTAATCCGAAAGAATGTCCAAGTTCGTGCAGTATTCCCCCAGCTGTAGAATGAATAAACCAACCTCTTATAACAGACCATTGTTGATCAAATAAATATGATCCCCATTGTCTCATCCAATAAAACTTGATATATAAATCGGGCATGTGGACGTATGAGCCGTCATCATAGTTGCTTGAAGGGGACAAACTGCATGCGTAATTAAATGCCTGTAAATCCATTCCATTATTCACTACGTTATAATTGTATGCTGTTAAGCCGTTTGTGAAAAACACATCTATACCTTTAGGGATATTGTCGTCATTATCTATTTCATGAGCTTTGTCTAATAGGTACCAATTTGTCCTATTTGGACATTTGTAGTATGAACTACTGTCATGGTCGTTATTCCAAAGATATGTATCTTGAATATATATGTATGATGCCTCAAAACGTATTTTTGAATCTACTATTGTTCCTCCGCAACTAGCAATGTTTAAATGTGAAAGGTTATAGTTCATACATGCTACAATTGAATCAAATACGAGTTGGTGCTCTGCATTATTTGGCTGAAAGTTTCCGCTACTATCGTCACGTTGAACAAAAATAAAGTTAATTCTTACAATTTTTTCCATAGTCAAAGAATCAATCATAAAAAAGTTAGTGTCAGATAAAAGCGAAGATGTGTTGCCGCATATATTATCGGTTTCTATGTATTTATCTACGAGACACTCGTCTGCGCATTTATAGTTCCATTGGTGAAAAGATAAGGGCTGTCCAATTGCTGTTGAGACTATATGAAAAAAAATAATTGATAGAGTTGTTGTTTGTAAAAGATGTTTCATAATGTAGAATTTTTGTACAGATAAAATAATATATTAGATAATTATACTATCATTTATAGAAATGATATGTCAAATTAGTAACTTGCCATAAAACAGCCTGTCACTGTTCCATAATAATAGTTAGAATCATAGCCTTCAAGGTGCTGCTTTCTGTAAAGCACCCTGTCGTTATAGCCTCTGCAACCGGCGGG
>JAQVPY010000178.1 GCA_028701815.1 Bacteroidales bacterium
TGAGCGGCACTGCTAACGCCTTCCTGCAAGCAGCTGTAAACCCATATATTACCATTCTTGGGCCTATTGAAAGTGCCGCAAAAAGAATGAGTATCATGGGTATATGTAATAAATTGGCATGGCCCGTAGCTCCGCTGTTTTTTTCTCTTCTCGTAGCCGATAAAACAAATGTTCAGATAGCAGATTTAATACTTCCTTTTATTGTAATCATCTGCATTTTTATCCTCCTCGGCATCCTTTCTCTTCTCGCCAAACTGCCTGAGGTTAAAGCGGTCGGAGAAGATGAGGAAAGTGCTGCCGACTGCCCTTATGCTGCAAACAAGACTTCAATATGGGAGTTCCCGCATCTTATTCTAGGCGCATTAACTCTGTTTATCTATGTCGGCGTCGAAACATTGTCGCTCAGCACTGCTGTTGACTATGCAACATCCATCAAACTCCATAACGCCGAATTATACGCATGGCTGCCAAGTATAGGCATGGTTCTGGGATACATCTGCGGCATAATATTTATTCCAAAATATTTAAGCCAGGCACGTGCACTGCTCATCTGCTCATGGCTCGGCATAATAGGTTCTCTCTGTGTAGTCCTTCTTCCCGCAAACATCTCCATCTGGGGCATCGGTCTTATGGCATTAGGCTGCTCTTTGATGTGGCCTGCACTGTGGCCGTTGGCCATGGCTGACCTTGGCAAGTTCACAAAAGCCGGGTCATCACTGCTCACAATGGCTATCGCCGGTGGTGCCGTTATCCCTACCGTCTTCGGCTTTATCAAAGATTCCGCAGGAGCTCAAGGTGCCTACTGGCTCGCTCTCCCCTGCTTCCTCTTTATCCTTTATTACGCCGTTAGCGGATATAAAATCAGACGTAACTAAATAGAATCCTCTATGTTAAATAAAATAGCTTCTCACTTTGATGTTGCCAAACCGGTAAACAAAGTGGCCACTCTCGGCGAGGGCTTTATCAACGATACCTTTATAGTTGAAACTGTCAATGGTCCGAGGTATATCCTGCAAAGGAAGAATAAAAACATCTTCACCGACATCCCTAAGATGATGGAAAATATTTATAATGTTACCACACATCTGAAGAAAAAAATCGTCGAATACGGCGGAGACCCGCTCCAGGAAACACTTACCGTTATACCTGCAATCGATGATAAATTGTATTACCTCGACGAAGAAGGCGACTTCTGGGCTATGTGCCTGTTTATTGAAGATACTATCGCCTATCAAAAAGCAGACACCCCCGAGCTGGCCTATATGGGCGGAAAAGGTCTCGGTAAATTCCAACGCCTGCTCTCCGATTTTACTATACCCCTCAACGACATACTGCCCGGATTTCATAATATGCGATTCCGCTTTGAACAATGGGACGCGGCTGTTAAAAACAATGCCGCAAAAAGAGTCGACTCTGTTAAAGATGAAATCAATTTCATAGAATCTCATAGGAAAGAAATGCTCGACTTCTGGCAATTGGTGGAAGACGGTAAAATTCCTATGCGCGTTACCCATAACGATACGAAAATCAACAACTTCCTGTTCGACAAAGACGGGAACGTACTATGCGTGATCGACTTGGATACTGTGCTGACAAGTCCCTGCCTTAACGACTTCGGAGATGCCATACGTTCCTATACCAATACCGGCGCGGAAGACGACAGAGACCTTGACCAGGTCTCCATGGACAAAGCTATCTTCGACGCATATAAACAAGGATACTTGTCGGAAGCAGACACTTTCATGACGGAAACGGAGAAACAATATCTTGACTTCTCGGCAAAATATATTACCTTCGAGCAAGTGCTGAGGTTTTTGATGGATTATCTCAATGGAGACACCTACTATAAGATAAAATACCCCGAACACAATCTGGTGAGGACAAGAGCCCAGCGCAAACTGTTCGACTCTATGTCCGCTATTTTATAATATCACAGCCCATAAACGGCACGAGAACAGCAGGTATTTTGATCCCTTCAGGAGTCTGATTGTTCTCTAATAATGCAGCCACTATCCTCGGTAATGCCAGAGCACTGCCGTTAAGTGTATGACACAATTTTGTTTTGCCGTCACTCGTCTTGTATCTTAACTTCAGACGATTGGCCTGGAAACTTTCAAAGTTGGAAACGGAACTTACTTCAAGCCATCTCTTCTGTGCCGCCGAAAACACTTCAAAATCATAAGTCAACGCCGAAGTGAAACTGATGTCTCCGCCACAAAGACGCAAGATCCTGTATGGTAAGCCGAGCCCTTTTACGAGACTTTCCACATGCGCGACCATAGTGTCAAGGATATGATAAGAATCTTCCTGATTGCTTATCTCCACTATCTCAACCTTGTCGAATTGATGTAAACGGTTCAGCCCCCTTACATCTTTACCATAAGAGCCCGCTTCACGACGGAAACAGCCGGAATACGCAACATTCTTCACAGGCAGCTCCTCTTCCTTAAGAATTACATCTCTGAAAATATTTGTTATTGGAACCTCCGCCGTGGGGATAAGATATAGATTGTCGAGATTGCAATGATACATCTGTCCCTCTTTATCCGGAAGCTGTCCCGTACCAAAACCGGAAGCCTCATTTACTACTAACGGCGGCTGATATTCAGTGAACCCGTTATCAATAGCAGTATTAAGAAAATATGTAATCAAAGAACGTTGAAGACGCGCACCGAGCCCTCTGTAAAATGGGAATCCGGCACCGGTAACCTTATTGCCTAACTCAAAATCGATGATGTTGTATTTTTTGGCGAGCTCCCAATGTGGCAAGGCGTCTTCGGGAAGAGCAGGAATCTCTCCTTCCATCTTGACAATAACATTGTCGTCTGCCGTTTTTCCTTCCGGAACAAGGTCGCACGGAGTATTCGGCATCTCAACGATAAGACTGTTGATCTTCGACTGAGTCTCTTCAAATTTGTCATTTAACGTCTTGCTCAAATCCTTCAATTCAGCCGTCTTTTCTTTTAAAGCATCAGCCTCAGCTTTTTTACCCTGTTTATATAATCCGCCTATCTCTTTCGCTAAACGATTTGATTCAAAAAGAGTATCATCGAGCTGTTGCTTGGTGTTCCTACGAACCTGATCAAGGGAAATTATTTTGTCGACAATCTCATCGGCTTTGAAATGCTTCTTGGCAAGTGCCTTTACTACTGCATCTCTGTTCTTTAATATTTCGTTAAGTACTAACATAACACGTAATTTTAGTTTGCAAAAGTACAAATATGTTTTTATATATTGAAAAGATAATTATTAAATTTGCAGGCGATGATAATTAATAATCGGAGCAAAATTTATTAAAATAAAATTTATGAAAAAATGTGGTAAAATTCTGATAATCATTGTAGCGGTGCTATTTTTATTAGATATTATTCTTTTATTTGTGGGTTCGCCCATTGCGAAAAATTATGTTGAGAAGCACGATGAAGAGTGGACGGGAAGAAATGTTGAAATAGGACGCTTACGCGTAAGTCTTCTCAACTGTTCCGTTACAGTTAAGGATTTCCATTTTAAAGAAGTTGACTCTGTCGCCGATTTTGTGTCTTTCAATAAACTTTATGTCGCCGCCAACCCGTTTAAACTCCTGAAAAAAGAAATTTATATCAGAAAAATCAAGCTCGATAATCCCGACGTCAACCTCATTCATTACGACTCTGCTTTTAATTTTTCCAATATCGGAGCATCTCAGTCGGCAGACTCTTTGACACCATGCCCGCCGGATACTCTCCTCCCCGCAGAAAAAAATAAAAAGCCTTGGGCTTTCGGTCTGAATAATATCATCTTACACA
>JAQVPY010000179.1 GCA_028701815.1 Bacteroidales bacterium
TACTTTGAATTTTATGAAAACTATCTTAAAAATATTAACAGTATTTTTAGCCCTCTCTATTGTCTCTTGTGGAGAAGACCCTAATTCTATAGGATTGAATATCCTTAATAAGAATACTTTTGGCACCGACTTTACGGATACTTTATCCGTATATGCCCATTCCGTCTTACATGACTCCGTGCTCACTTCCTCTATTACCGATGCTAACGGTATCATGCTCGGCTCTATCTATGACGCTACAATGGGAAAAACAACATCAAATATCGCTATGCCATTCTGGCTGAGTTCCCTCTCCCCCGAATTCGGCGCTAACCCCGTAGTAGACTCTGTTGTGCTATCCGTCGCCTATACCTCCTATTTCGGAAATATCGACTGCTATAACACCTTCAGATTCTACGAACTCGAAGAAGTGCTCTATAAAGACTCTTTACACTATTCAAACTATAGAGCACAACACTCCAACTATGAAATAGCCTCTAAAACTTTTATGCCGAATTTTGACTCTACTTATGTCGATGGCGACTACGTCAGCCCTTCTATTAAAGTAAGACTCGATAATTATTACGGCGAAAGACTCTTTAACCTCTCCGATACGGCTATGACCTCTCAAACGGAGTTCGTAAAAGAATATAACGGATTCTATATCGCTCCGGACCCGATAAACACCCCTAATACCGGATTTTTCTTACAACTTGATTTGACTAACAGCCAGACTTACCTCGCTGTGTATTATCATAACGACGTCGCTGACACCCTGTTTACCTATAAACTTTCTATTGATACCGATACACCACGTTTTGTGGAATATGAACATTATGGCTATGAGGATGCTTCTTCGGAATTTAAAGCTCAAGTGCTCGAAGGTGATACCACCCTCGGAGAAAATAAGCTCTACCTCCAGTCTATGGCCGGCGTGATGGTGAAATTAGAAATTCCTTTTATCGAATCCTTTAAACAACTCGGAACCGTCGGAATCTCCGATGCAAAAATCTATTTTAATGCCGACAACAACGATGCTTATTTCGGTATAGCCTCCGATTATGAACTCGTAAGAGAAGGCGATGACGGCGTTTTATATACTATTGCCGATTATGCAGAGGGATCTTCTTTCTACGGCGGATCCGCTTCCGACAACGGTACTATTTGCTTTAGAATTACTCGTCACCTCCAGGGCGTCCTCGGCGGTTCTTATGATAACCCCAACCTCTACCTGCTCGTACGTAATAGTAGCTATCTGCCTTGTAGAAGTGTCATCCACGGATGGAACCCCGTCGACATGGAAAAACGTGTTAAAATAGAAATGACTTATTCTACTATCGAGTGATGAAATTGTCTTCGTTCGGAGTCTTCTGTGGCTCCTCAATGGGCTTCAACCCGGAATATGCTAAAGCAGCTGAAGACCTGGCTGAAATTATGCTCTCTAATAATATCTCATTGTATTACGGCGGAGCTAATATAGGCCTGATGAAAATTATCGCTGACGCAATCTATGGCGGAAACGGTACCGTCGTCGGCGTAATGCCATTTAACCTCGCAAAGAAAAATATAGTGAGCGATAAGGTTACTCACATGATTTATTGTTCTTCCCTCGCCGAACGAAAAAATATTATCATTAGCAACGCTGACGCTTTTATCGCGATGCCCGGCGGATTCGGAACCCTCGATGAAATAACAGATGTCCTTACCCTTACTCAACTTAATGTTATTAATAAACCTATCGCACTGCTTAATGTTAACGGCTATTATGATGCCTTCTTGAAACAACTCGACAAATGCGCAGATGAGGGCTTCTTGAGAACAGAACACAGAGCTAATATCATAGATGATGTATCGCCCACAGCCCTCGTGGATAAAATATTCAATTTTACACCCGTGGAAGTGGACTCTAAATGGGTCGATTATCTGAAACATCAGGCGATTTCACAGAAAGGAACCCCAAAATGATGATAATCGGAATCACAGGTACCCTCGGCGCCGGGAAAGGTACTGTGGTCGAGTACCTCGTAAATAAATACCATTTTATCCATTTCTCCGTAAGAGCCTTCCTCGAAAAGGAAATTGTCGCAAGAAATATGCCCGTTAATAGAGACTCAATGGTCGTCGTTGCTAACGATCTAAGAAAGACACATTCCCCGTCTTATATCGTCGACTGCCTGTATCAACAGGCTAATGAGACAGACGAAAATTGTGTCATCGAAAGCATAAGAACACCGGGTGAGGTGCTGTCGCTTAGAGCAAAAGGCGACTTCTTCCTCCTCGCCGTAGATGCAAACCCTGAAATAAGATATAAAAGAATAGTAGAAAGAGCCTCGGAAACAGACCATGTGTCCTTCGACACATTTATCCAAAATGAACAACGTGAGTTCTCTTCTATTGATCCTAATAAACAGAATTTGAAAAAATGTATGGAAATGGCCGACTGCCGAATTATGAACGACGGCACAATGAAAGAGCTGTTTCTTAACGTTGAAAAATCTTTACCGCTATGAGCAATTATGTCAGACCCACTTGGGATGAGTATTTTATGGAAGTCGCACAAATTATAGCAAAACGTGCTACTTGCGACAGAGGACGCAGCGGATGCGTAATCGCTAAAAATAATAGAATACTCGTTACAGGATACGTCGGCTCACCCGCAGGACTCGACCATTGCGACGATGTCGGCCACCTCCTGAAAGCTACCGTCCATGAAGACGGCACAAGAACCATGCATTGCGTTAGAACAGTCCATGCCGAACAAAATGCTATATGCCAGGCGGCTAAACTTGGCATATCTGTAGATGGAGGTACCCTCTATTGTAAGATGACTCCTTGCCGCACCTGCGCTATGCTTATTATCAACTGCGGAATCGTGAGAGTAGTATGCGAATATAAATATCACGTCGCCTCTGAATCGGAAGAGATGTTTAATAAAGCAGGCGTGAAATTGGAATATATACATGACGAAATACTTGAATATGATAAACAATAAGTTGACATTTTGATATGGAAAATATATTATATCCCCTCGTCTTTAACCCTAAAATAAAAAATAAAATCTGGGGCGGAGAAATGTGGCTGCTGTCAGGCGTAGAAGGTGATGAAACAGCCATAGCTAACGGTAACCTCGCCGAAAACGATGTTAATGAACTACTCGAAATTTTTATGGACGACTTTATTGGCGAAAATGTCTTTAAACCTGAAATGCGACACTTCCCGATACTGGTCAAAATTATCAATTCCCTCGAATGGCTTTCGGTTCAAGTCCACCCTAATGACGAAATGGCCGCAGAAATGGGCTATCCTAACGGTAAGTCGGAAATGTGGTATATCATCCATGCCGAACCTGACGCTCATATCATCGCCGGCTTTAACAGGAAGATGACACCGGATGATTTTATACAACACGTGGAGAATAATACTCTTGAACCTACACTGAGCCTTATCCCTGTTAAAACAGGCGACGCCGTGTTTATCCCCGCAGGTCTTGTCCATGCCCTCGGCCCCGGAATACTCCTCGCTGAGATACAACAGACATCAGATGTTACTTATAGAATTTACGACTGGAACCGCACCGACGAACATGGTCACGCCAGAGAACTCCATACGGAACTCGCTGCGAAAGCTATCGATTTCGATATCCATGAGATTAACGTGCTGACAGTCCCCCCAGATAAACAACTTAATGCCAAAATGTTCTATACCAAATGGTTTAAAACTAACTTTAAACGTTTGGATTCTCCCGTGATCTGCGACTATTGTCAGTTGAAATCATTTGTGATATTGGTTTTCGTGG
>JAQVPY010000036.1 GCA_028701815.1 Bacteroidales bacterium
TGCAGCAAACCTTAAAAAATGCGTTAAGACATTCTTCGCAGTAGTTAAAAATGAACTCAGCGCTGTTGAACCTGATATGGAAATAGGCGTCAAAAAAACAGCTATGCCGGAATATATGATGGATGCTAAAACACAGCTGAATCTTATCAGAAGTATTATAGCTTGCCCGAATGGCGTTATCAGAATGAGCAACAGCATGCCGGGACTGGTGGAAACTTCCAGCAACCTCGCTATTGTCCATTCTACAGATAAGACCATCGAAGTAAAATGCCTTCTCCGTAGCTCGGTAGATTCCGCAAAAGATGCCCTCGCTGCAGATATTAAAGCCGTTTTCGACCTCGCAGGAGCAAAAGTAGAGTTCGCAGGCGCTTATCCGGGATGGAAACCTAATACCGACTCCGAAATTCTTAATCTCGCCCTCGATATCTATAAGAAGAACTTTAATAAAGAAGCTAAAATTACTGCCGTTCATGCAGGTCTCGAATGCGGTATCCTCGGTGCTAAATATACCAACTGGGATATGATCTCCTTCGGACCAACTATCCGTCACCCACATAGCCCCGACGAAAAAGTTAATATTAAATCCGTCGGCGATTTCTATAAACTCCTGATTCTGTTGGTGGGAAATGCTCCGGTAAAGTAAAATTAAATAATTTTTGAAAAAATGTTCTGCAAAACATCATTGTTTAAAAAAAAACATCTATCTTTGCAGTCCAAAATTGAGTAGCTATGAAGAGAACATTTCAACCCTCGAGACGCAAGAGAGTCAACAAACACGGTTTCAGACAGAGAATGTCAACCGTAAACGGTAGAAGAGTGTTGGCTGCAAGAAGAGCCAAAGGAAGAAAAAGACTTACCGTATCATCTGAAAGAGTCGGTAAATAACGACGCTTTTTATTATAAAATAAAAACGAGGAGATTGCCGAAAGTAGTCTCCTTGTTTTGTTTATACGCTTGAATATGAAAAACTTAGAAAATATATCCAAGATTAAATGCTTTATCTTCGATTACGATGGAGTGCTCTCAGATGGTAAATTTTATATGCTCCCCGATGGAGAAGGTCTTCGCTGCTCAAGCGTAAAAGACGGTTATGCTATTCATCACGCAGTTAGACAGGGATATAGAGTCGCCGTCATCTCCGGCGGAACAGGGATAAATATGCAGAAACGTCTCAACTATATCGGTGTAAAGGATGTCTTTCTCGGAGCTTCAAGTAAAATAGATACTTTCGACGATTATCTTATCTCAAATGATTTGAATACCGAAGAGGTATTGTATATGGGAGACGACATCCCCGATTACGAGGTTATGAAAAAGTCCGGAATCGCCGCCTGTCCCTCCGATGCAAGCGTGGAAATCAAGCGTATATGTCATTATATTTCTCCTTTTAAAGGAGGTAACGGCTGCGTGAGAGATGTTATCGAACAGGTGATGAAATCTCAAGGGAAATGGATGGATTCGGAAACAGCTTTTAAATGGTGAAATATGTTGGATTTAAAGAATAGGAATATAATTCTCGGCTCTATTTCTCCAAGGAGAAAACAGCTGATGCAGTTGATGGATATTCCGTTCTCGTGTGTGGATTCGCATTATAAGGAATCTTTTGGCGCTCACGTCTCTCCTGAAGAGACAGTGTCTAATATGGCCCTCGGTAAAAATAATGCCATAATCTCTTCCTGCAGTGACAACGATATTGTAATTACAGCTGATACTATAGTCTGTTTGAACGGAACCGTGATGGGAAAACCTAAAGATGTTGCGGGAGCAAAAATAATGCTTAAGATGCTTTGCGGAAATTGTCATACGGTAGTTACCGGAGTGTGTATTGCAGATAAAAAGAAAAAGGATATCTTTACGGTTAATACCGATGTATGGCTAAAAAAGTTAGAGGATGTCGAGATAGACTATTATGTTAACAGATATAATCCTGTAGATAAGGCCGGAGCTTACGGAATACAGGAATGGATAGGTGTCGTCGGAATAGAAAAGATAAACGGACCATATTTTAATGTTATGGGTCTGCCGACACAATTATTGTATGAACACTTGAAAAAATTTATTGATGATAGAGAATAGACCTTATATTGTCATTTCAAATGACGATGGGATCAATGCCCCCGGCATTCATTTACTTGCCGATATCGCCGCAAAATTCGGCGACGTATTGGTGATGGCTCCTGAACGAGAGCATTCGGGACAAAGTCATGCAGTTACCGTAAAAACCCCTCTGCAGGCACATTTTATCGAGAAAAAAGGAAATATAACCTATTATTCATGCTCGGGGACACCTGTAGATAGTGTCAAACTTGCTATAAAGACATTTGCTGAACGTAAGCCCGATCTCGTCCTTGCAGGTATTAATCACGGCACTAATGTGGGCGTGAATGTGTTCTATTCCGGAACTGTCGCTGTCGCCATAGAAGCCGTATTTGAAGGAATCCCCTCAATAGCTTTTTCCATAGATAACCATTCTCGAAAGGAGGACATCTCTGCTATGTTGCCTTATGTGGAGAAAATGATCCGCGTCGCCCTCGAAAATACCATGCCGGCCAATTGTTGCTGGAATGTCAACGCTCCTTTTAACCCTGAAGGTGGTCTGAAAGGAATCAAAGTGTGCTCTATGTCGCAGGGCTCCTGGCACGACTTTTATGAAAAACGCATCAACCCCATGGGCGAGCCATATTATTGGATCTTCGGCGATTATTCCGACGACAGCACCTCCGAAATAACCGATTTTGCTGCTATACAAAACGGATATGTGGCCCTGGTGCCTATATCCATAGATGTTACCAATTATACGGAACGGATAAAATTATCTTCCCTTTTCTAATGAAATACTACCTGATATCCGGAGAAGCCTCTGGCGATATTCACGGCGCCAACCTCGTTCATCAGATAAAAGAACTTGATGACAAGGCCGTTATTAGAGCCTGGGGAGGAATGAACCTTAAAAAAGAAGGCGCTTCTATAGTTAAGGATATTAATGAGATGTCGTTTATGGGCTTTGTGGAAGTCTTCCTCGGACTCTTCAAAATATTACGACTGCTTAAATTGTGCAAGAAGGATATTCTGTCTTTTAATCCGGATGTCGTGATCCTTATCGATTATCCGGGCTTCAACCTGAAAATTGCAAAGTTCGCACATAAACACAACTTTGAGGTGATCTATTATATCTCCCCGCAAATCTGGGCATGGCACAGATCTCGCGTGTATACCATTAAAAAGTATGTCGATATGATGATCCCTATCTTGCCTTTCGAGAAAGATTTTTATAAGAAATATGATGTAAATGTGGAATACTTCGGACATCCGCTTATCGATGAACTGATTAAATATGAGAATGTTATCTACGATACTGAAAAAAAACACGTAGCATTGCTGCCCGGTTCAAGAAAATCCGAAATATCCAAAATGCTCCCCGTATTTTGCGAAACGGCACGCATGTTCCCTGAAGAGAAATTTGTCGTGGCAAGCATGTCTATCCATGCCTGCTCCTATTATGAAGACCTGCTGAAGAATAAACCCCTGAATCTTGATATCGTCGTCGATCAGACTTATAAAGTGCTCGCAAACGCTAAGGCCGCCTTGGTTACCTCCGGAACTGCCACCCTCGAAACAGCTATCTTCAGGGTGCCTCAGGTCGTGTGCTATAAAACTAATGCAATCTCTTTCCTGCTCGCTAAAAGACTGTCGAAGGTGAGATATATCTCCCTTGTGAACCTTATTCTTAACAGACAACTTATAGCGGAACTTATTCAAAATAACTGCAATAAGAACTATATCGCTAACGAACTCAACAGATTGCTCCATGATGACGAATACTGCCGCGTTATTGAAAACGGCTATTCGGAACTTATGAGTATTCTCAATAGCGCAGGAGCTTCAAAAAGGTCGGCAGAAGCCATAGTTACTTATTTACTAAAATAAGTTAAAAATTGTCCGAATCGCTTTAAATAGCTTATTTTTGCAATAATTTAATTAATATTAATTGTTTTTTTATGAACAAAAATTTATTTAAGACATCAGCAGTCGCTATTTTAGCACTCGTGTCATTCGTTTTGACGGCACAAGATTGTCCGGCTCCGACAAATCTTTCTGCCGAAGCCACTGATTCATACATCCTTCTTTCTTGGACAGCTCCGGAAAATGAAAGTGCTGTAGACTTGTCATGGTCGGGTACCTATAATAATAATGGTGTCGGAACAGGTAGCGCTGCCGACTTTTGCTGCGCTCACAAATGGGCTTCAAGTGAACTCTCCAACTATGTGGGTTGGAAACTTGTCTCTATTTCTTTTACTCCTCATCAAACTACAAGCGCGTTTGCTATCAGAACATGGACAAGTACTACGGCTACCCCCGCAAACCTCGTTTTAGACCAGACTGTCGGAACTGTTACTGCAGGTACCATGAATACTGTAACTCTCGAAAGTAATGTCTATATTGAAGCAAACCTTAACTTCTGGTTCGGCTATAGAGCTCAACCTACTACCGGCCACCCCGCAGGCGTTGACGCCGGTCCGGCTTTGACAGGTCAGGGTGATGCAATGCTTTTTAATGGCGAATGGACAACATTGTCAGATCTCGGTCTTAATTATAACTGGTGCATCGTCGCAACTGTAGAAGATGAAGGCGGAAAAACCGCTAACCTCGTTTTATCAGATGGTAAAATGAATGAAACAACAGGTACTTTCAGCGCTGAAAACAATAACGTCTTAAGTGTCGCTAAAGCTCAGTCGATACAACGCGGACCTAAGAGCGTTTATACTAACTTTAATATTTATCGTGATGGTAGCCTCCTCGTTGAAGATTTTCAGGGAACAAGCTATATCGATGCTAACCTCGAAGAAGGCACTTATTGCTATACAGTAACCACACTTTGCGGTACGGGCAACGAAAGCAATCCGTCAAATGAAGCTTGCGCTGATATCGCCGGCTCATGCAGCAGCCCAACAGGATTATCTGCTGTTGCAGATAGCCCTAATGTTCTCGTCTCCTGGATGGCTTCTGCAAGTGCTAATAAGGAATTATCACATTGCGCCGAACCGTCAGACTTCTATGGAATGACAAATGAAAACTCAAATTCTTATGCATTGCGTATGCATAGTTACGAACTTTCTTCTCTCGCAGGTGCTTATATTACAAACGTAAGCTTTGCCTTAGGAGTCTCTCTGGATTCATACGTAGTTAGAATATGGGAAGGCTCCCCGGATGCTTTAACCCTCGTGTATGAACAACCTATCACAGGTGTTATCATAGCCCAGTATTGGAATGATGTATTGTTGACTGAGCCCTATCAAATTGACGGCACTAAAGACGTTTGGATCGGCTATACAGCCGGAACAGTACCCGGAAGTACTTATCTCTTCGGCGTTGATGAAGGAACTCCTTTCTTCAATGATGCAAGCTATGTTATCTCCGGTACTACCCCAATGGAATTATCTTCTATTGGCTTATCCAAGAATTTATGTATAAAGGCATTCGCAGAAGTCGACGGTATTACTTATAATGTATATCGTGACGGCGTTAAAGTAGCAAACAATATCGACGCCCTTACATATCTCGACGAAAATCTCACCTCCGGTCATTATTGCTATACAGCTACAACTAACTGCGTTAACGGCGAAAGCGACCCTTCCAATGAGTCTTGCGCCAACGTTACTAACGTAGGTATTGAAACCGCTAATTCTGATTTCTCGGTAGCACCAAACCCCGCTAACAATAACGTGAGAATCGCAGGTGATAACATGGAATCAGTCATGATTTACAATGCACTCGGACAAGTTGTTGAAACAGTCAGAGTTTCAGGTAACACCGTAAATGTTAATACCGGTAATTATGCTGCCGGCGTTTATTCAATCCGTATCCAAACCGTAAACGGTACTGCAGTTTCAAAACAATTGGTTGTAACTCACTAATCGTTAATAGTATACTAAAAAAAGCAGACCAATCGGTCTGCTTTTTTTTTATCCTGTGATGCCTTGGTAGAATGAGACTAAAATGCTTATTATCAAGATGTTCATCAAGAACCTGACCCTTTTCGCCGAGAATCCGTCTCCAATAGAAATCTTTATTAATACTATTGCCATCAAATATATTACTACTTGAGCTATTGCGAAGTTGCTTATAATACTCACAGAATGTGGAATGGTCTCAATAAACTTTACAGCCCCCTCCATTATGTGAATGAATTTGTAAAATATTACTCCGATGATGTTGTTGAGTATAACTATATCCGCAGGTGCAATTATTAAAAGCATTATGCCCAGATATAATATTATTGTCGTAAGAGGAATTACTATAAGGTTGGTGAGTAAAAAATAGTTTGAGAAGGTGTTGAAGTAATGAATCAATACGGGCGTCAGCAGTAATTGAACGGATATTGACACTGATAATATTCCCCAAGCCTTTTTGAAGAGATATGTTATTATCCTGCTTCTGCAATGTATCTTATCACTGATGCCGCTTATCGCCGGCTGAAAGATAATGATGCCGAGAACTGCGGTGTACGACAACTGAAAACCTATGTTAAAGATGATGTCAGGATTACACATCGTCATTATCAGCGCGGAACCGCATAAGCTGTTTGTGATATTTGTGTCACCTCCTGTCAACTGACTGATAATAATAAAAGAGATCATCAGCGATGCTCGCGTGACAGAGGGTGAAAAACCTGTAATGGCCGCATAAAACCATAATATACTCAGTTGAATGACAGGAGATATATACTTACTGATAAAGCCATTTCCTAAAGGTCTTAAGAGGAGTGTGATAAGGAGAAATAACGTAGTTACATGCAGTCCCGATACACATAATACATGTATTCCACCCGAGGCACTAAAACTCTGTCGCGTTTCTGGCGACAGATCGTTGTTTCCGAGGATAATGGCGCCGGCGATGGAATAATCGGTGTCATTGCAGGCATACCGTTTTAAAACAGACAGAAGGTATTTTCTGGTTTTTGCTATTTTGCTTGTCGGTGATTGGGATTTTGTTTTTAAAGTCACATAGTCGCCGTCTTTACAATAGCATGAATAGCCGATTCCGTTTCTATAGCAGTATCTCTTAAAGTTAAAGTCGTTTTTATTTTGGGGGGCTTTTACTGTTTTTATCTTGTTACCGGTTATAATGATGTCTCCTTTTTTTAACGAGCATGTGCTATCTTCTTTGATATACATATATATATGTGGAATATTTGTATATACCGAGTCGAGGAGTATACATTTCATCCTGAAATTTTCACCTTTTTGTTCGGGGTCGGAAACGATTTTCATTAAACTCGTTTCCGGGAAGACGTATTCGTCGGCAAGATAGAAAGGAACGTTAGTGCGCAGTTGCAGACAAGAGCCGAGGATGAAACAAATTATCAGGGGGAGGATAAAGGAGAGGAGAGCGCAGTGTTTCTTTATTATCCGGGAAAAAAGTGCCAAAGGTATTATAATTCCTATGCAGCATAAGTTGATAACAGCCACGGTTTTATCGTCGAGAATAATATTTTGGCATATTAAAGAACCCAATATTAGCGGGATAATCATCTTAGCGGAAGCGAAATAAAATGGGGTATTCTTTGTCATGGTTTTTATATTAATTCCAATTTTGTCGCAAGTGTTACCTTAAATATTACTAAATTTGCATTCTAATCATGAAAAGTTATGGCTAATAACAAAATTCTGGTGATAGATGATGAGGCTACTATCAGGCGGACATTAAAAGAGATCCTTGAGTATGAAAAGTATGCAGTAGATACTGCGGAGACTGCGATAGCGGCAATTGAAATGCTTAAGCAGGCGCATTATGAGTTGATTTTGTGTGATGTTAAGATGCCGGGGATGGATGGCATCGAGTTTTTATCTCAGGCGATAACTATGACAGATGCGTCGATAGTTATGATTTCAGGTCATGGCACCATTGAGACGGCTGTAGATGCAATAAAGAAGGGCGCGTACGATTATATTGCCAAGCCTCTCGATTTAAATCGATTGCTTGTCACTGTCAGAAATGCTCTTGATAAGAATTCGCTTGTTGCCGAAGCCAAGATTTTAAAGCAGAAAATATATTCGAGATATAGAATTGTGGGCGAGTCGGATGCCATAAAAGATATACTTTCTCTGATAGATAAGGTGGCGGTTACAGATGCGCGTGTTTTGATTACAGGGGAGAATGGGACCGGGAAGGAGCTTGTGGCTCATCAGTTGCACGAAAAGAGTCTTCGTGCGGCAGCTCCTTTTGTAGAAGTCAACTGTGCAGCCATTCCGTCAGAGTTGATAGAAAGTCAGCTCTTCGGTCACGAAAAGGGCTCGTTTACTTCTGCCGTTAAGATGAGAAAGGGTGATTTTGAACTTGCCAACGGTGGCACATTATTTCTTGATGAGATAGGGGATATGAGTCTTGCGGCACAGGCTAAAGTTCTCAGAGCCTTGCAGGAGGGCAGGATAATGCGTGTCGGCGGTGAAAAAGAGATAGTGGTCGACGTAAGAGTGATTGCTGCAACGAATAAGAATCTGAGAGAAGAAATCGAAAAAGGCAATTTCCGTGAGGATTTGTATCACAGGTTGTCGGTAATATTGATCAATGTGCCTCCTTTGAGAGAGCGGACGGGAGATATTCCTTTACTCGCCAATTATTTTCTGACCGAGTTGTCAGGGAAGATGGGTAAGGCTCCTTTGTCTTTTATGCCGGAGGCTCTCGAGAAGTTGTCGCAGATGCCCTGGCGTGGGAATATCAGGGAGTTGCACAATGTAGTAGAGAGGTTGATAATATTATGCGACAAGGTGATTACGGAATCAGATGTGATAAAGTTCGCCAATCCTTTCCGTTAATGTTTACAGTTGGAGTGCTCCGGTAAGTTCGGAGATATTTTCTATCATGTGTCTTGTGGCGTAGTCTTCCAATCCTTTTAAGATATCCATTGTTACGGCGGGATTGATAAAGTTTGCCGTGCCTACCTGTACTGCTGTGGCGCCTGCGAGCATAAATTCGACGGCGTCGGTAGCATTCATGATGCCTCCGAGCCCTATTATAGGAATGGATACCGCTTTATGCACCTGCCATACCATTCTCAGTGCTATTGGTTTAATGGCGGGGCCTGACAGTCCGCCTGTGATTGTAGAAAGTATCGGTTTTTGCTTTTCTGCATCGATAGCCATTGCGAGAAAAGTGTTTACGAGTGATATTGCGTCAGCCCCTGCCGATTCGACAGACATAGCTATTTCGGCAATGTTGGTGACGTTAGGCGACAGTTTTATTATTAGTGGTTTGCTGCAAACATTTCTGATAGAGGCCGTAATTCTGTAAGATTCTTTTACGCTTGTGCCGAAGGCCATGCCGCCTTCTTTAACGTTAGGGCAAGATATGTTCAGTTCTATAGCGGCTATGTGGTCGAGTTCGTTCATCTTACGGGCTACTTCAACGCAGGATTCGACGGTAGAACCGGAGACGTTAGCGATAATATTGGTATCTATTTTCTCGAGTTTATTATAAATCTCCGACACGAAATAGTTTACGCCCTTGTTTTGGAGTCCCACTGCATTTATCATGCCTGATGGAGTTTCGGCGAGTCTCGGGTAGGGGTTTCCATCTCTCGGCTCGGCGGTAGTTGCTTTGACGACAATGCCCCCCAAACGAGATATGTCGAAGAAGTCCTCATATTCATATCCATAACCGAATGTGCCTGAAGCGGTTATAATCGGGTTTTTGAGTTTAAGACTTCCTATGTTGACAGCTAAATTTACCATGCTAACTCCTTTACATTAAATATCGGACCTTTTGAGCAGACGCATTCGTTACCGTGGACGGTTTTAGTTACGCAGCACAGGCATACGCCAATACCGCATGCCATTGTGTTTTCAAGTGATGCTTCGCAAAAGACGTTGTTAGCTACGGCTGTTTTGGCGATAGCTTTCATCATACCTTCGGGGCCGCAGCAATGAATTTTGCCGTATTGTGAAAGATTGTTCGATAGTGCCGGGATATCGGTAACAAAGCCTTTGCTTCCCTTGCTCCCGTCTTCCGTAGCGCAGAAGGTAGTCGACAACGTTGAAAGGTTGTCGAGACATAACAAGTCGTTGCATGTTCGCCCCCCGATAATGATGTCAAAGTCGGCATTAATTTCCTTCATACATTTTGCGAGGAAGTAAATGGGTGCTATTCCGCAGCCTCCACCTACAATCAGGGATTTTCCTTTAGCGTCAAAATGGAACGAGTTGCCGAGAGGTAAAACGGCGTTAACGGTATCTCCTCTTTTGAGTTCCGTTAATGTACGTGAGCCCTCTCCTACAATTTTAATCAGAAAGGCTACCGTGTTTTCGGTTTTGTCGTAGTCGTGAATAGAAAACGGCCTGCGCAGAAAAACCTTAGGGTTGTTTTCAATCTTTAATGAAGCAAATTGTCCCGGTTTCATCTCCGGTAAAATGTCTTTGGAAGTACATCTTATTATGGAGTAGGCGTCACCGATTTTGACGGTGTCAATAATAGTGAGATCTACAATTTGCTTCATATCGGATTGTTATTATTCGGCTTTGTCTTCGCTTCCCTGTTCGGTCTCCGTTGCTTTGTCTTCAGTTTCGTCGTCGCCGTTTTCATCTACCAAGCCTTCAGCGAGAAGTTCGTTGTACCATTGGCATACTTTCTTCATGTGGGAGGTATAGAAGCGTTCCGCGTCATATTCCGGGAAGAAATCGCCAAAAAGCTTTATGAGAGCTTTGTTGTCGCTGATGACAGTTTTGTCGACGGGTTTTTTATCCTGATGGACGTAGAGCATGGAGAGAACCTTTTTAAGTCTCTTTTCGTCGTCGTTGGTGAAAATACTTATTTCATCGAGAGCGCTAACTTTATCTCTTGCGAAGACGGGAATGCGTTTTTTATCTGTTAGGGATTCTGCAATAAAACCGTTTTTATTGTTGGCAACCAGTTTAAAAAGTCCCGGTTTGCCTGAAATAGTCAAGATGTCTTTTAAATTCATTTCTTTTTAAATAAAATTCGGGTGCAAAGATAATAATTTTTATAATTCATCATTCGAATAGCCGAGATAGTTTGACGGGCTTATTGCGAGTAATTCTCTTTTGACAGTATCGTCAACATCAATATTTTCAATAAAATCTACGAGGTCTTCCTTTGTGATCCTGTTGTTGTTTCTTGTCAGCTTTTTCAGGGCGTCATAAGGATTCGGGTAGTTTTCCCGCCGCAATATCGTTTGAATAGCTTCGGCGATGATAGCCCAGTTATCGTTGAGGTCGGCAGCAATTTTTTCTTCATTGACATAAATTTTATTTAGTCCTTTCATAAGTGAAGAATAGGCTATCAGTGAGTATGCGAGAGGCATGCCGGTATTTCTTATCACTGTGGAATCGGTAAGGTCTCTTTGCATTCGAGACACAGGCAGCTTTTGTGCGAGGTGTGAAAAATAGGCGTTAGCGATGCCTAAGTTTCCCTCGGAATTTTCGAAGTCGATAGGGTTGACTTTATGGGGCATTGCTGACGAGCCGACTTCATCTTTTTTGATAGTCTGTTTAAAATAATTCATGGAGATATAAGTCCACACATCTCTGTCGAGGTCGAGCAGGATAGTGTTTATTCTCATCATATTTTGGCAATAGGCTGCGAACATGTCGTAGTGTTCTATTTGTGTCGTCGTAGTGTAACGTTTCAGACCGAGGTAACATTTCAGGAACATGTCGCCGAATTTTCTCCAGTCCACAAGAGGAAAAGCCACTTTATGGGCGTTAAAGTTTCCGGTAGCGCCGCCGAATTTACCATAAAATTCGGTCTCATTTAGAGTGTCCAACTGGTCTGAGAGGCGTTCATAGAAGACATATATTTCTTTTCCGAGAGTGGTAGGGGAGGCCGGCTGACCGTGGGTATGGGCCAGCATGGGGATATTTATCCACTCTTGTGACATAGCGAGCAGCTTATTACAAAGGGTATTTAATTGCGGTATAACAACATTCTCATGTGCGTCGTGCAGCATCATGGGCATGGCGGTGTTGTTGATGTCTTGTGAGGTAAGACCGAAATGGATAAACTCTTTATATTGAGATAGATTCAACTCATCGAATTTATCGCGAAGAAAATATTCCACGGCTTTAACGTCGTGGTTGGTAACTCGTTCGATATCTTTAACCTTTTGGGTATCTTCAATGGTGAAGTCCTCATAAAGTTTACGCAGTGCTTCGAATTTGTCTATAGGAAAATTCGCTAATTGCGGCAGAGGGATTTCGCATAAGGCGATGAAGTATTCCACTTCTGTTTTTGTCCTATATTTAATAAATGCATATTCCGAAAAGTATTCTCTTAGCGGTAAGGTCTTTTCTGCATATCTGCCGTCTATAGGTGAGATGGCTGTTAGTGATGAAAGGTTCATTTTATAATTATTAGCTTCTTAATACTTCAAATTCGCCGTCTTCGTTAAATCTAATGAGAGTCGACGGCCTTACTTCTATAGATTCTTCCATATCTCTGCTTACAACATAGTCGACTTCACTAATAAGTTCTTTATTGATGTCGTTAAAGGATAGCGGTGTCGGCTGTCCCGAAAAATTTGCCGAGGTAGAGACAATAGGTTTGCCAAGGATATTAATCAGTCGTTTACAGAAGGTGTGTCGCACCACTCTTATTGCGATAGAGCCGTCGGGAGAGATTACGTTACGCGGGAGGTTTTTTGCTTTCGGATAAATTATCGATATAGGGTTCCTGACGCTGTTTATCAGATCGATGGCTGTAGGAGGAATCCCTATTACGTAGTCGAAGAGTTTAAGTTCGTCATCAATAAGAAGGATGGGCGATTTTTCCGGCGGGCGTTTTTTTATTTTAAATATTTTATCAACAGCTTTCTCGTTAGTGGCATCACAGCCAATACCCCAGATAGTGTCTGTGGGATAAAGGATAGTGCCTCCGTTGCGTAATATTTCGACGGTCTCGGAAACTATTTTATTCATTTCGTCTATGTTGTCCATGATATTTCATTTAATTGTCAAAAATTCTCAGCGCATCGTTTAGAGATGTCTTTTTATCCGTTGATTCTTTTCTTTTTCCGATGATATAAGCGCAAGAGAGGTTTACTATTCCCGAGGGGAATGATTTTTCGCGGGTACCCGGAACGACTACTGAGCGTGGTGGAACATATCCTTTGTAAGTAACGGGTTTTTCTCCTGTTACATCTATGATGGGTGTTGAAGAAGTTATAACGGTGTTTGCACCAATCACTACTTCTTTGTCAATAAAAGCGCCTTCAACAATAATACTTCTTGAGCCTATAAAGCAGTTGTCTTCAATTATCACGGGGTTGGACTGTATCGGTTCCAGCACGCCACCTATTCCCACTCCACCGCTGATGTGAACGTTTTTACCTATCTGGGCGCATGAGCCGACGGTAGCCCAGGTATCGACCATGGTGCCGGAGTCTATATATGCGCCAATATTTACATAGCTCGGCATGAGAATTACGTCGGGGGCAATATATGAACCGTAGCGGGCGACAGCCGGCGGAACGGCACGAACTCTGAGAGATTCGAAATTGCCTTTTACCGCTATCTTATCGTAGAAAGTTAAATCCCCCGCATCTATTTTGTGCAGATTACTGATGGTAAAGTAAAGCAAAACGGCTTTTTTTACCCACCGGTTGGTGCCCCAACCGTCGCCATTGCGCTCAGCCACACGTATCTCTCCTGCGTTGAGCAACTCAACGGCACGTTCAACAGCCGTCTTGTATTCCAGCGTGTTGAGTAAATTGCGCTGCTCCCAAAGGAGGTCTATCTTTCGTATTAATTCTTCCATGAAAAAAATTTTACAAATGTAAAAAAAAAACGATACCTTTGCCAAATCTATGGGAAGATTATTTGCAATAGATTACGGCAAGAAGCGCGTGGGAATTGCCGTAAGTGATGAAAATCAAATTATAGCTACTGCGCTGACAACAGTTCCCGCTTGCGATATCTTCGACTTCATAGCCAAATACAGCAGCGAAAATGTCTTAGACGCATTTATCGTGGGTTATGCCCTGGATATGCGTGGGAACTTGTCGGAATCTATGCGCTATATCGAACCATTTGTGAAGCGACTCGCAAAGTTGTATCCCGATATCCCTATTCATCGTGTAGATGAGAGGTTTACATCCAAACTTGCGCAGGAGGCGATAAGGCTCTCCGGTGCAAAAAAGACTAAACGTCAGGACAAGGCCCTTGTGGACAGAGTGAGCGCGACTATTATTTTACAAACTTATATGGAAATGATATGATATTACCTATAGTTGCCCTTGGCAATCCGATATTACGTGAGACTGCCTCTGAAATAAATAAGAATTACCCGGACCTTCATCAACTGATAGAAGATATGTTCGAGACCATGTATGCCGCCGAAGGAGTAGGACTCGCCGCACCACAGATAAATCTGTCGATACGTCTCTTTGTTATTGATGCCAACCCCTTTACCGAATACTATCCTGAAGCAAATGGCTTCAAAAGAACGTTTATTAATCCTCAAATTATTGAAACGGACGGCGAAGAATGGTTCTTCAACGAAGGCTGCCTCAGCGTTCCCGACGTTCATGAGGATGTCGCCCGTAAAAGCAAAGTCTGTTTGCAGTATTGCGATGAAAACTTTGAGGAGAAAACTGAATGGTTCGAAGGTGTACAGGCAAGAGTTATTCAACATGAATACGACCACCTCGAAGGAAAGGTCTTTGTTGACAGACTCGGCAATATTACCCGCCTGCTGCTGAAGAAGAAACTGAACGATATCAAGACGGGACATGTCGCTCATGATTATAAGATGTTGTTTAACAAAAAACTGAAATAATTTTTTTGTCATAAATTTTTTCAGGGGATTGTAATGTTTCCGGCATGTTTTTTATCTTTGCAAAAAGATATAGATAAATTAATGTATAATAAAAATGATTACTTATGAAAAAACTTTTACTTTTGACATGTGCCATGATCATGGCGCTTTCTATTAATGCACAAAACCGTGCGGTTCTCCTGTCGGAGTCTTTTGACGATACAGCCTTACCTTCCGGATGGTCTATTGCAGGGCTCGGTACCTCCAACTGGTCTGTTGTGAATTCAGCTAATGCCGGCGGCAGCCCTAATGG
>JAQVPY010000037.1 GCA_028701815.1 Bacteroidales bacterium
GGGGTACCTTTCACATTACCCCATGCCTTATAGCCGTCGATATATTGTGACTTGGTATTATTCCACATTCTTGGGAAGACCGTACAGAAACTATCGTCATACACGGGCTTTTGGTCGGAGCCGTCACTTGTCTCAAGGTACTTCCTCGAGGGCGAATCTTTAACATAAATAGGGCTTGCGTCCTTATAAGTAGGGGACGGGGCGTTATAATAAGGTCCATAGAGCAGAGGGGTCTTTCCGTACTGTTCTCTGTTTAGATAGGCCAGCATACTGATTGGATCGGAAGGAGAACCTTCATTGATAGGGGTGTTTGTATCCGAGCGGATTACAAGAATAAAAAACGTGGAATATCCTATCAGCAAGAAAGAGGAGCACAACACTATCACATTTTTGACAAAGCTTCCTTTTTGTACGGTACGTATCCAGAAGAAAGCGACGAGGGCGACAAGTAATGTGAAATAAATAAATGTTCCCGTGTTAAACGGACAGCCCAAAGTGTTAACGAAGAACAGATCGAACCAGCCGGCGAGTTTCACAATCAGAGGCACTACAACATAAAGAATGCCGCCGATGATAACGAAAGACACTAATATTGCGAGGATCACTTTGCCGACGCGCGGTTTCGGGTTGCGTTTGAAGTAATATATCAGAACGATAGCCGTAATAGCCAACAGGTTCAGCAGGTGGACTCCAATAGAAAGGCCTATGATATAGAAGATAAATACTATCCATTTAGCGGCGGTAACTCTATCCGACTCCTCGTCCCATTTCAGCATCGCCCAAAAGACGACGGCAGTACATAATGATGACATGGCATAAACCTCGCCTTCCACTGCCGAAAACCAGAAGGTATCCGAGAAGGTGTAAGCTAAAGAACCGATGATACCGGCTGCGAAGATATACATAGCCTTTGTCCTGTTTTCCTTTAAATTGAGATCACAGTTTTTAGCCACACATTTTTTAGCAAGCATCGTAATAGTCCAAAAGAGGAATAAAATGGTAAACCCGCTGCATATAGCAGACATGGCGTTTACCATCATCGCTATATTTTCCACGTTGCCAAAGGCAAACATGGAGAAGAACCTCCCGATAAGTTGGAAAGTAGGTGCTCCCGGCGGATGTCCTACTTGAAGTTTACAGGCGGTAGAGATATACTCTCCGCAATCCCACCAACTCGCAGTCGGCTCCAGCGTACAGAAATAGGTAATCGTCGCTATCAGAAAAACGAGCCAACCGAATAGGTTATTCCATTGTTTATAGGTCTTCATATATAATAAGTTTCAACGAATGCTTTTAAACTACAAAGATATATAAAAAACGTTGAAATCAGGCAACAATACCCGCCGTTTTTTAAGCCAACAACAATTTTTTTAAAAAACTTTTTAAAAATATTTGTTTTTAGAAAAAAAGATGTATTTTTGCATCACTTTTTATAAGAGATGTCCGATGGTGTAATTGGCAACACGTCTGATTTTGGTTCAGAAGAGTCCAGGTTCGATTCCCGGTCGGACAACAAAAACCTTCTCACTTTTGCGCGAGAAGGTTTTTTTGTCTAACAACATTTCAAAATCATGGCCGCCGCTTCCAAGACACCTGCCAAAAAAATAATCTACAAACCGGAACAGATTGTTACGCCATATTCTACACTTGAGATATTGGGGTTATATTCGACGGCGGCAGACTATGAGATTGCCTACAACATCAACAAGATCCTTAAGATTGATTTAGTTAAAACGGAAGATTTCCAGGCCTATAACAGGAACAGTGAGAGCAAAATCAAAGATGTGATGACCTTAGACCTGTTTTCCGCAGACGACACCTCCGCCCCTACAAGTCATGCAATGTTTTATTGTAACGATGAGGCCCTGCGCGTTGAACATATACTCTTTTCCAACACCGAAAGAGGCAATTATATTCTTAAGGAACAGCGACAGAAAACACCCGACTATATCCTATTGCTTCGTGGAAATGGCGTTAGTGAAATTCGGTACAAATATCTTTCAGGGCTTTCAACCATTCCGGGCGTTACTAAGGCGACGCGCATTAATTTCTCACACATCAATGATATAGAGACAGTACTCGAAGAAATTGAAAGCCATTTTATTGAAATAGATTGTAAAAGCAGACAACATGAAGAGGAAATATTACGTAGTTTGGAAAGGGATTAACACCGGAATATTTGATAATTGGGCCGATTGTAAGAGTTCTGTTGAGGGATTTCAGGGCGCAAAATACAAATCGTTTGAGACCGTCGAAGATGCCACCGAGGCCTTCCGTAACGGCTATGAGCAGTATTACCGGAATAAAGCTCAAGGCGGCAGCGCCGTTTCCTGGCAAAATGCAGAGCACCGCCCCATAATACCAAGTGTGAGCGTCGATGCCGCATGTTCGGGTAACCCCGGTGTACTTGAGTTTCGAGGCGTGGAGACTGCAACAGGAGCCGAGTTCTTTAAACAAGGTCCTTTTGTAGAAGGTACCGTAAATATAGGCGAATTTCTTGCTATCGCCTGGGCTCTCGCGCTGCTGAAAAAAGCCGGAAGCAACCTGCCAATTTATTCCGACTCGAAAACAGCCATAAAGTGGATTAAAGATAAAAAGATAAATACCAAGCTGATGCGCTCTCCTAAAAATGAAAAACTATTTCAAATCGTCGACAGAGCATTAGCATGGCTTCATTCTAATAGCTACCCGAATACTATTATAAAATGGGATACCGAAGCGTGGGGGGAAATTCCGGCCGACTTTGGAAGAAAATAAATTATTTGAGTATATTTGCAGATTATTCTGCAACCGATTAATGCAGAGTTTATACTAATATTACAATGAAAATATCATGCGGAAAGAACTTACGGCCGTTTTACTTTGTGTTTCTTTAATATTCTCTGTTGCAAACATCAGCTCTTTTCAAAAATGCGCTATAGCTCAGCCTGTTGACACCGCTGTAGAAATACTGCCCGACTCTTCAGCAATTACTTCTGATACTGAAATAATCAAAGAAGAAGCTGAATCGTGGAGCAAAAAAGTTATCCATTGGTATATGAATAACTTAAATTATTTTTCGCTGACGGTATTGATGATTATTGAAAGTTCTTTCATCCCATTCCCCTCAGAAGTAGTTATCCATCCGGCCGCATGGAAAGCCGCCGAAGGCGAATTAAATCTCTTCCTCGTAATCTTTTTCAGTACTCTCGGCGCTTTAATAGGGGCACTCATCAACTATTTTATTTCTATATCTTTGGGAAGAGCCATCATATACAAATTTGCCGACACCCGCTTCGCCCACTTTTTATTAATCGATTCTGAGAAAGTTCATAAAGCCGAAGCGTATTTTATAAAACACGGCCGTTCTTCGACTCTCATAGGCAGACTCATCCCTGCTATTCGTCAGCTGATATCCATCCCCGCAGGCCTGGCCAAGATGAAACTGTCGACTTTTATAGGTTTTACCTGCCTCGGTGCTACTATCTGGAATATTATCCTCGCTATTATCGGATATTTTCTTTACTCCCAAAAAGAAGTCCTGGATAAATATTATAATGAATTATCTATAGCCCTTATCATCTTAGGAATACTGTTTGTAGCCTATCTCGTTTATAGCGGCACGCGAAATAAGAAAACCGCTAAAAATAATCCGTTAACATAAATCGTCATGACAACAACAAAATTGGAGGCATTATTAAGCAAATGGCTTGATTTGCTTAACGTAAGCCCACTCCTTGCCTCAAGAATATCCGGCTGGATTACAATCTTAATTATGCTTGCCTTCTCAATAGGAGTATTCTATCTTAGCACATTCGTCTTTAAAAAAATTGGAGCGAATATCACGAAAAAGACGAAAAATCAAATTGATGACACCATTGTGGAAACGAATTTCTTCCGCAATATTTCATATATTATCCCGATAATTATAATGGATAACTGCGTTACTGCAATTATCTCCAACCACGCACTGAAATTGGTCTTTATCATGAAATTAATCGACATATCTTACGTGATAGTCATTTTGTCGGTCTTTTTCTCCATTTTGAATATCTGGAATATCCTGTATATTAAAAAATACAAACAGGGCAGATCAATAAAAAGTATTATTCAGGCGATAAAAATAGTATTGACAATAATCGGAGTCGTTGTAGGGCTCTCCATTTTAATAAACAAGAGTACAAGTGCCATTTTAACAACCTTCGGCGCCGCATCAGCGGTTGTTATGTTGGTTTTTAAAGATACCATCCTGGGATTCGTCGGAAGCATTCAACTCGCCACCAACAGGATCGTTCTGCTGGGCGACTGGATAACAGTACCGCAATTTAATGCCGACGGCAACGTGATAGACATCTCTCTAATTAGCGTAAAAGTCCAAAACTGGGACAATACAATCACCACCATCCCTACCTATTCTCTTATCTCAAACCCCGTAATAAACTGGCGCGGGATGTCCGATTCAGGCGTGCGCAGAATGGAAAAATCTATCTTCATAGATCAAACCAGTATCAAATTTTGCGACGCAGAACTTCTCAAACGCATCAACTCCTCGGAACTGACAAAATCCGTCGGCGACGATTTTATGAAAAAAGAAGAAGGCGCCTTTACCAACTTAAGCCTTTTTAGAGAATACGTGCTGGATTTTTTAAAAGGTCATGCCATGGTCGACAACAACTCTACCATTCTGGTCAGACCTCTGCAATCTTCCAACTACGGTCTGCCTATTGATATATACGCCTTTCTAAAAACTACGGATTGGACTGAATATGAGCAAATACAAGCGCGGATTCTTGACTATATCCTCGCCAGTGTTAATGTGTTCGATCTAAAAGTATATCAAAGCCCGAGCGGAAACGACTACATCAACCGTAAGCACAATTAGCCGCAGTAAAGGACTAACGCAACTCGACACGGCAGATATAAACTTAATAGATTCTGCTTGCCTTTATTTATCGTGAAATGACTTATCTCTCTGTCGATCCTTCCAAATCCGTCATACTCTATCCAATCCGTATCCAATAACGTCCTGTATTTGCCGGCAGGAACATCAAAAGTATAATCTGTATATGATTTGGACGGATGAAAGTTGAATACGAAAAGCAACTTGTTTCTGAATTAAGCAATCACCTTATCTCCGTAATTATCATATACCTTATATGGAAAAGCCTCGTCGAAACAGCCATGGTCTTTTATAAGAGATATCATGTCTTTGTCGAAATCAGACAGCATATAGTATCTCAATGTTTTATTATCCTGCAGCGACCACTGTCGGCGGCAATACTTATATGACCAGTCGTTACCGGCTCTCGGAAAATCTATCCATTCGGGATGTCCGAACTCGTTACCCATGAAATTCAGATAGCCTGAACCCGCTGTCGATATGGTCATCAGCCTCAACATCTTATGAAGTGCTATTCCTCTGTCAACCGCAAGGCTCTTACTTGAAATAGACATAGATGTATACATCTCCTTGTCTATAAGTCGGAATATCATCGTCTTATCTCCCACAATCGCCTGATCATGCGATTCGAGATATGAAATAGCGCCTTCTCCCGCCCTGCGGTTAGTGAGTTCATAATACATATTTCCGACGTCCCAGTCCTCATCGCGAAGGGTTTTCACAATCTTTATCCAGTAATCCGGGACTCCCATGGCGAGACGGTGATTAAAGCCAAAGCCACCGCATTCTATCGGCATGGCTATGCCCGGCATGCCACTCATCTCTTCGGCAACGGTTATATTGGAAGGGTGTTCGTCATGAACCAGTCTGTTCAACAGCATAAGGTACACTTCGGCATCAACATCAACGGTATCGTCGAAATACTGCTCGTATGAAGAAAAATCGCGTTCAAGCCCGTGATGAGTATATAGCATACTTGTCACCCCATCAATTCTGAATCCGTCGAAATTATATTCTTCGAGCCAATATTTACAGTTTGACAGCAAGAAATGGACGACTTCCTGTTTGGCATAATCAAAGCATTTGGAATCCCACGCGGGGTGGTTTCCTCTATCTCCTTTATGGAAAAACTGATATTCCGTACCATCGTATTTAGCCAGGCCCTCTACCTCGTTTTTTACGGCATGAGAATGAATAAGGTCCATTATCACCTTCAAGCCCAGTTCATGGGCATTATCCACAAGGTTTTTCAAGTCTTCGGGTGTTCCGAAGCGTGAGGAGGCAGCAAAAAAGCTCGACACATGGTATCCGAAAGAGCCATAATAAGGGTGTTCCTGAACGGCCATCAATTGGAGTGTATTATATCCTCCCGCAGCAATTTTTGGCAGGATTTTTTCGGTAAATTCCTTATAGGTACCTACGCGGGGAGACTCTTGAGCCATACCCACATGTGCCTCATAAATAATAGGTTTAAAGTTAACCTCCTCCCTTTTAACCGGATGTTCCCACATATATGGTTTCGACGGATTCCATATCTGGGCACTAAAAATTTTAGTACCCTCATCCTGGACAACACGCGTAACCCATGCAGGTATACGTTCGCCTTCTCCGCCATCCCATCTGATCAAAAGACGATAGAGGCTGCCATGATGTAAAACGGTGTCGTCAACAAAGAGTTCCCAATAATCATCCTTTTGGGTAAAGGCGAAATCGGTGTTGGGCTTCCAACTACAATGGTCGCCTATAAGGAATATCTCTTTTGCATTAGGTGCCCATTCTCTAAAGACGAAGCCCTTATCCGTTTTATGGGTTCCGAAAAACAAATAACCGTTTGCAAAATCGAGTAAAGATCCACAACTCTCTTCTATAGTCTCGAGGCGATTATGGAAAAGGGACTGTCTTACAGATATTTTATTTTGATAATCTGTAAGAAAAGGGTCTTCTTCTATCATTTTAAAATTACAGGTCAAAATCTATGTCCTCGTCTTTTTCATTAAGGTTTTGATTATATTTATCACAGTCTACTTCTACCGAAAGGGGGAACATAGGCTTCTCAAAGTCGCCCTGGTACAATTGTATTTCGGAGTCTTCATAGAGTTTTTTCATATAAATTGCCCATATCGGAAGGGCGGTATTTGCCCCTTGTCCGAGGCTCAGCGACCTGAAATGTGCGGCTCTATCTTCGCAGCCCGTCCATACGCCGGAGACGAGGTCAGGGGTAAGACCCATAAACCATCCGTCAGAGTTGTTTTGGGTAGTACCGGTTTTACCGGCTATAGGGTTGTTAAGTCCGTAACGATATCTCAGTCTTACGCCGGTGCCCGATTCCACGACACCTTTCATCAGTTCGAGCATCAGATAGGCCGTCTGTTCATCAACGGCTTCTTCCTCTTTTGGCGTTATCATGTCGAGGACGTTCCCGTCTTTATCTGTAATCTTTGTTATAAAGATCGGTTCTATATATACGCCCTTGTTAACGAAGGTATTCAAGGCCCCCACCATCTCATAAAGCGAGAGGTCGGCGGTACCGAGTGCAATAGAATACACAGGAGGAATATCCGATTTTACGCCCATTTTACGTGCGACTTGAATAATAGGACCGGGACCGTATTTCTTAATAAGATGCCCTGTAATCCAGTTGTTGGAATTAGCCAGAGCCCATTTCAGAGTGACCTCCTCGCCAAGTTTCTCCTTGGAATCGTTTTTGGGCTCCCAAAATTTGCCGGGCTCGTATTCTATGCTGACCTGAACATTGGGGACGGTACTGCACGGCGACATCTCTCCTTCCTGCATGGCGAGAGTATACACAAAGGGTTTAAAGGTAGATCCTATCTGTCGCCGCATCTGGGTGACGTTATCATACTGAAAATAATTATAATCGGGACCGCACACGTAGGCTTTTACATAACCCGTATGAGGATCCATAGACATCAGACCGGAACGCATAAAAAACTTATAATATCTAATGGAATCCATTGGCGACATAATCGTATCTATTTCACCCTTCCATGAAAAGACCGGCATCTCAACAGGGGTGTTAAAGGCTATTTGAATAGAGTCGGCACTAATTCCGGCATTCTTCATATTACGATATCTGTCGCTTCTTTTCATGGCGGCAGTCATCAACTGCTGTATTTCCCCGGACGGGTTGGAATCAAATACAAAAGGCGCATTTTTATATCCCTGCCAATGTTTAAAGAACGTAGGCTGCAAATATCCGCCAAGATATTCCGCAACGGCCTCTTCGGCATGTTTCTGATACCTTGAATCAATAGTGACGTATATCTTTAAACCGTCGGAATACATATCGTAAGGGGTGCCATCATCTTTATAATGAGTCTTGCACCATTGGGTCATCTTTTTTCTTATCATCTCACGAAAATGTTTCGCGATACCTGCCGTATGGTCCATTTTCGTAAAATGCGTCATATCTATTGGCAATATGATTAAAGAATCGTATTGTGTATCAGCGATATAATCGTATTTATCCATTTGACGTAAAACGACATTCCTACGATTAACGGCCCTGTCATAATGGCTTTTAGGACTATAATACGATGGCGCTTTTAGAACGCCCACAAGTAAAGCCGCCTCTTCCGTATTAATATCTTTAGGTGCCTTATTAAAAAAAGCACTTGAGGCCGCCTTTATACCGTACGAGTTATTTCCAAAAAACACGGTATTATAATACATTGCGAGAATTTCGTCCTTGCTGTAGTTGCGCTCTAATTTTATTGCCACCATCCATTCTTTAAACTTGGTAAGCACAAGTTTAAAAAAATTTCTGTTATCGTCTCTCGGAAAAAGGTTTTTTGCCAACTGCTGGGTGACAGTACTTCCCCCACCCTTGTCATTGAATGTAACTACGCCGAAAACGACACGCACCAGAGCTTTAAAGTCCACGCCGGAATGCTCATAAAAGCGGGCATCTTCGGTAGCAACCAGAGCGTTCACCAATTCAGGCGACAAATCCTCAAAGGAGACATTTGTCCTGTTCTCATAATAATATTTTCCAAGCACCACCCCATCGGAAGAGATGATCTCCGTAGCCAAATTAGTTCTCGGATTCTCTAATTCCTCAAATGAGGGCATAAAGCCGAGTTTACCATTCCATATCAGCACAAAGATCAGCGTCAACAAAAGCGCCAGACCTAAGAATATTCCCCAAAACCATAAAATGAATTTTTTCATATATAATGACTTTCAATTTATCAACTATTTGTATATCACCACTCCGACCCTATCTATGCCATAGATGTATTCGTCTCGCATCCCATGAATAATCCTAAAAGAATAATTTCCCGCCTCTTTAAAAACTGTAGGCACAGCCGAAACATATCTTACTTCTTTCACGCTGCTCAAGCCGTTGCCGAGTAAGCGGCCGGAAGGGGAAGAAAGCATAAATTGGAGAGTATCTCTGAATGTTGTTGAATCGGGATAGCGCGTGTCGACAAAAAGAAACAGATTCCTGTACTTATAAGCATTGTCATAACCGATATTGATCTGTATCGTATAAGGCGACATTATATCGGATATTTCGAAGTCATAGACTAAGGTGTCGTGTATTTCCCATCCTTTATCTTGTGATATATCGGCATAATGGTCATAGACATAACCTTTATTGCACGCGGCAAAGCCGAAAGAGAAAAGAGCAGATATCTCGGCTATTATAACAAATTCAACAAATTTTTTCATACGCTAATCGTCAAAACGAGTAAGATCGTCAGGAGTAACTATGCCCTCATCGATTTCAATACGTTCTTCTTTCTGCTGAGCGAAGTCCTCCAGTTTATCAGGTTTCTTACCTTTAGCATTCATAGCAATAATATCTTTAACCATATTGATAGGGATAGCCATCATAGAATTATCCTGTGTATTATTATAGGAGTACCACATCAGCTTTTTAAAGACGTCGCTTTTGATATAAGAAGCGTCGCCGGCATTAGTTTTCAGCACCACGTTGCTATCGGGAAATTCTTTCAAAGCCTCGATGTAGGCCTCATATTCAAAATTAAGGCAGCATTTCAGTTTTCCACACTGCCCCGCAAGTTTTACCGGGTTCAGTGTAAGTTGTTGCACTTTAGCTCTGACTGTCGTAACGGAGCTGAATTTTGTCAGCCATGTGGAGCAGCACAGTTCACGTCCGCACGATCCTACACCGCCTATGCGGCTGGCTTCCTGACGAATACCTATCTGGCGCATTTCAATTCTTATTCTGAACCTGTCGGCCAGAATCTTTATCAACTCTCTGAAGTCCACTCTGTCTTCGGCTGTATAAAAGAAGGTAGCTTTTGTGCCATCGCCCTGAAATTCCACATCGTTAAGTTTCATATTCAGTCGGAGGGAAGCGATAATCTTTTTTGTCTCTTCGGCAGTCTCTTCTTCTCTGTTTACTGCAGCGATCCATCTGGCGATATCATTAGTTTTAATTTTCCTGTATATTTTTCTGATAGACTCAGAGTCTTCGGAGATACCGCGTTTAGCAAGTTGTTTCCTCGCCGTTTCCCCTGTTGCCGACACCACGCCGATGTCGTGTCCGGGATTCGCCTCTACTGCTACTATATCTCCTTTTTTAAGTCGGATATCCTCAACTATTCTATAAAAACTTTTTGAGGTGTTTTTAAATCTCACCTCACAAATCGGGTAGGTGTTTTCTACGCCGGCAGGTCTCTCCGTAGTATCAGGATTTTCAGAGCCTTCGGGGTTCTCTGTGGTCTCCTGAGGATTACCGTTAGTAGGATTGTCAAAGACATCAAGCTTTGAGCAGCTACCTTTAAAGCACCCCATAGTGTTGTTTTCAGCATCCGGCTGTTCAACAAAACCTCTGCTTAAGAAAGGGTTATTATCTGATATATCTTCTTTTTTCATATTATGAACTTTTAATTACTCGACACAAATTTATCGTTAAGTTTACCATAACGAGATTTACGTAGCCGTTTCTTCCTATATTTGAGATGGCTTTCTCTATATAATAATCGAATTTGTCTATATTATTTATTGTGACAAATCGTGCAAATTTAGCAAATGTCTCCGTTTGATTATCGGGCATAGGGATTATCATTTTGCCTGTAACATTCATATACAGGGCTTGGCGCAGCAGTGCCATGGAACTTTTCAGGAAAAAAATTATTCCTTCTCTGCCTTTTTTGGAGACCTCATCTACATACGGCAGTAATTCATTCATATTTGCTTTCATACAAACCCGCATCCACTGCATAAACTCTTCGAAGGCTAAAGCTCTGACTTCGGGCATCAGCACATAGTTCATCGCGATAGAAGCATTTCCGTCAGACATCTCGGCGACCTTACGGGCCTCATCAGTAGAAATAGCATATTTGTTTATCAGTATATTTTTTATGTCGTCATTCGTAAACTCCGGGATATTAATCGTTTGGGTCCTTGACAGAATCGTATCTAAAATAGCATTTCTATTATCAGTGATCAGGATAAAGAGGGTATTTTCGGGCGGTTCTTCCAGCACTTTCAGGATTTTAGGTGCGGCAGCATAAAAGATATTCTCCGCCATCCATATTATCATAATCTTATACTTCGACTCGTAAGAGGTATAGCTCAGAGTTTTAACTATATTACTACAATCCAGAGCGTTAATAATGCCCTGCCCGGATTCGATTTTAAGTTCATTAAGCCAGTCATTAAGTGTACCCAGTCCACTTGTTTTGTCAACAAAAGAGCGCCACTCCTCAATAAAGTCGCTGCTCACAGGGTCTTTTATCTTTTTAAGCTTAGAGTTTCCTATAGGATAAATGAAATGCAGGTCGGGATGTGCAAGTTTGTTTATCTGCAGGCAAGAGGGGCATACGCCGCAGGAGTCCCCATTAGATTTATTTTTACAATTCAGATAACGGACAAACGCTATCGCCAACTGCAGTTTTGCGGATCCTTCGGGACCGTTGAAAAGCAGCGCATGGCTGATCCTTTTGTCGTCAGCCATCTGTACAAGTTGTCGCTTAACAGAGTCGTTTCCTTGAATATCTTTAAAAAACATCTGAATAGGTTTTTATTTTAAACTGCGGTTTAATCTTTTTATCTGCAGGAATAAATATCACTTGTTTTTCCATGCCAGGAAACATATCGAAATAATTGTCGCTATATTTCCCGTCACAGTCTGCACTGATATAAACATCTTTTGATAAAACGTCGCTTTTCAGGTTTATCGTATAATAATCTTTTGCTTTTTCTGCCACTAAGGAGATATCTGTTGCGGGTAGTTTCATCTCCTTAGGTTTGGTAAGATAGAATAATTTGTATACTTCCCCGTCTTCGTAGGTAAAAGTGAATTTAACAAACAGTTCAGAAGCTCTTTGTTGAAAATCCTTTCTAACAGGATAATAGCATAACATTGTCGAAGTATTTGCTTTAGCCGTACATTTGGAGGCTTCGTCTTTACGCAGGAGGTTCCCTTCGAAGTCGTACACTTGAACCAAAAGTCGCCCATGGATATCCGCGAGTTTATCCGACACGACATAGACACAAACGGTATCCGATTGCATACGGGTAGCAATAATCACATTCTCAAATTTATGTTTTGCCTCATAATGCAAGGCTTTCCATCTGCCGAAATAATCGCGGCTGCTCCATGATGCCACTGGCCAGCAATCATTAAGTTGCCAATAGAGGGTACCCATACAATAGGGCTCTTTCAATCTATGGATTTCTATTGCTTTTCCTATGCCATACGCCTGCACCAGCTGGCTTACGTAAAGATAATCTTCAAAAGAGGCAGGAATGCCGTAATAATTATCCATATATGCGTTAATGATTTCTACGCCGCGTCCGTGTTTTTGATGTGTTTTCATCACGGGGGAGTTGATATCCCTGTCGGTTTCTATTGTAAAGGCCTCTATTGTAGCCATTTCCGGGTACGACTGAAAGCCATATTCCGACATAAAGCGTCCCGTTTTAGCCTCCCACACCTCAAAGGGTTGTTCGCCCCACCAGACGCCCCAATAATGTGAATCGCCTTCCGTGCAACATTCCTCATGTCCCCATCCCCAGAGTGGAGATGAAGCATGATAAGGACGGTCCGTATCAAGAGAGTCTATCACCGACGGTAAAATATTCAAGAACACCTGGTTGTATGCGGCATATATTTCGTCGCGCTGTTGCGGGGTGTAGGCATTTTGCCATCCCCAGTCTTCCCATCCGTTTTTAACCTCATTATTTCCGCACCATAGGGCGAGGCACGGATGATTTCTCAAGCGATTAACTTGCTGAACTGCTTCTTCTTTTACATTGGCAAGAAACTCTTTATCTCCGGGATATAGAGCGCAGGCAAACATAAAGTCCTGCCATACAATGATTCCTGCCTCATCGCATGCATCATAAAACTCATCATCTTCATAGATGCCGCCGCCCCATATACGTATCATATTCATATTGGCTTCCCTGCAAGAGTTAATCATTTCGCGATGGGAGTCTTTTGTCTTTCTCGTAACGAAACTGTCAGAGGGAATATAGTTAGCTCCTTTAGCGAATACGGGGATGCCGTTGACATGAAACTCGAATTTCGAGCCATATTCATCTTTATCTGTAACGAGTCTGATTTCTCGCAGTCCGATTCTTTTGTTTACGGTAGCTTTGGGGTTATCGCCGACAATAGCAGTAACGTCATACAAAGTCTGTTCGCCGAGGCCGTTAGGCCACCACAATTGGGGCGCGTTAATTTTTAAGGAGGTGGAGATATGATTGACGCCTTTTTGCAGTTCGACATTATCCTTACGAACCTCCACACCATTAATACAATAGGCGACATCACTATTTCGTGTTGAGTCGGATTCGATTGCGAGGACTACATCTATCATTGCGAGGCTATCCGACAGCGACTGCTGAAAAATTTGGCAGTCGGACACTTTAAAGTCGTTCCAACATTCGAAATAGACCGGTTTCCACATACCACAAGTAACGAGTTTGGGGCCCCAGTCCCATCCTGAATGATATTGAGCTTTTCGAGTAAAGGCTCTGGTATCCGGCAGCGTATACGGTAATTTAGAAGCCTTAATGGAGTCCACAACAGCGGGAGGAAAAAAAGAGACTACTAATTCGTTATCTTTTTCCTTAAGGTTCTCCGGCAGGGAGAAAGTCCATGTGCGAAACATATTATCGGTAGAGAAGTCATAATCACGGGTGTCGGGACTGTCGTCAATAAAAATCTGTTTGCCATTAATAAAGATCCGCGTATAGGTATCGAGGCCGTCAAAAACAAGTTTCACGTTATTATAGGGCTTAAAGTCATCTTTGTCGAAACAGGTTTTATAAGACCATATAGAATCTCCGACCCATTGGACGGAGTCTTCATTAGAACGATAAAAGGGGTCGCTGATAATGCCGTTTGCGAGCAAGTCGGTATGAACACAGCCGGGTATATTGGCATCGTACCATAACGAGTCGTATTTAAACTGCCAATGAGAGAGGGGTGTTTTTCTTCCCGTCTCTTCGGTTGTTTTGTTTATGCAGGAGCACACTGTGCCCATCACGAGCAATAAAACGGCAATTTTTCTCAGCATGGTCAGTATGCATTTTCAAATTGACGAAGGAAACGTATATCATTATCAAAATAGAGGCGTATATCGTCGACGCGATATTTCAGCATAGCGATACGTTCAATTCCCATTCCGAAGGCATAGCCCGAATACTCTTCAGGATTTATGCCACAGTTTTTCAGCACGTTAGGATCGACCATTCCGCAGCCGAGGATTTCGAGCCAGCCGGTACCTTTACAGATATTGCAGCCTTTTCCACCGCAGATATTGCAGGAGATATCCATTTCCGCCGAAGGTTCCGTAAACGGGAAGTAAGAAGGTCTAAGGCGTATTTTAGTATCCTTGCCGAACATTTCTTCGGCGAAATACATCAGCACCTGTTTCAAATCCTTAAAAGACACGTTTTTATCCACATAGAGACCTTCCACTTGGTGGAAGATACAATGGGCGCGGGCGGAGATAGCTTCATCTCTAAACACTCTGCCGGGGAATATCTT
>JAQVPY010000180.1 GCA_028701815.1 Bacteroidales bacterium
GGTTTAGTATTAGTTCCCAAAAAGAAAAAAGAGTGACCCATTTTTGACAATTTTATTGAAAAAAAAAGGAATAAGTCATGAAATGCCCTACCCTGGCTGAGGGTTGCCAAGGTGGGGGAAGGTGGTGGGATAGGGGAAGGTGTTGTGCAAGGTGTGATGGCGGATGAGGAAAGAGGCTTGCTATGGCTGGAGGTTGCCAAGGTAGGGGGGGAGGAGGAGGGAAAATAGGACAAATGTCAACGAAAAGCGCTGTAGGCGATGGAGGTTGCCAGGGTGTAACGTCGGTGTGGTGGTGGTGAGGACAGGGGCGCGGCTGACATTATGACAGAAAAACCAAATAGCACAAAGTTTGATATTCCCCGGCTCGGAGGATAAAAACAATGAATACAAACAAATTTACATTAAAATCACAGGAAGCAATTAATGAGGCTCTCAAAATTGCTCAACAAAATGACCAACAGGTCGTGCAGACAGCACATTTGTTCAAGGGAGTCATGAATGTAGGTGATGATATAGTCCAGTTTATCTTTAATAAATTGGGCATAAACCTTACTCCTTTTTCTTCCTCCCTTGATGAAAAAATTAAATCGTACCCGAAAACAACCGGTAGTGGCGAACCGTTTTTGTCTAATGATGCCAATAAAGTTCTTAACGCGGCTTTTAAAAAGGCTACTGATATGTCTGACGACTTCGTGGCCCTTGAACATATACTGCTCTCTTTCTTTGATGTTAACGATGACGTGTCTAACCTGCTTAAATCTTCAGGTCTGTCGCAACAAAATATGAAGAAGGCCATACTTGAACTTAGAAAAGGTCAAAAAGTTACTAATGATTCTGCAGAAGATACTTATAACTCCTTGAATAAGTTCGCTATCAATCTTAATTCACAGGCACTTAAGGGGAAGTTGGACCCCGTGATAGGTAGAGATGAGGAAGAAAGACGTGTGTTGCAAATACTCTCGAGAAGGACAAAAAATAACCCCGTTCTAGTAGGTGAACCCGGAGTCGGAAAAACAGCAGTAGTCGAAGGTATAGCTCAACGTATAGTGAGGGGCGACGTCCCGACTAACTTGAAATCAAAACAAATATTCACCCTCGATATGGGCGCCCTGTTAGCAGGCGCTAAATATAAAGGAGAGTTCGAAGAACGTCTGAAAAGTGTTGTTAATGAAGTGATATCAAGCGAAGGCGAGATAATACTCTTTATTGATGAAATACATACTCTCGTTGGTGCCGGTAACTCTGAAGGTGCAATGGATGCTGCTAATATTTTGAAACCAGCACTCGCACGTGGAGAACTTAGAACTATTGGCGCAACAACGCTTAATGAATATCAAAAGTATTTCGAAAAAGATAAGGCTCTCGAACGTCGTTTTCAGAAGGTTATGATAGATGAACCCGACGAATATGACGCTATCAGCATCCTTAGAGGTCTGAAGGAAAAATATGAGACTCATCATAGAGTAAGAATTACCGATGATGCTGTGATTGAAGCTGTCAGACTGTCTAAAAGGTATATCCCCGATAGATACCTCCCGGATAAAGCTATCGATCTTATCGATGAAGCAGCTGCTAAACTGAGACTTGAGATGAATTCCGTACCGGAAGATATAGATGAACTCGATAGAAAAATCAAACAGCTTGAAATTGAGAAAGAGGCACTAAAACGTGAAAATAACGTCGAACGTATTAAAGGTATTGATGAACAGCTGTCTAACCTTAGACAGGATTACTCAAAACTGAAAGCTCAATGGGAAGTCGAACGCTCGTATGTAGATGAGATCCAAAAAAATAAAAAAGATATCGAAAACTGGAAGTTCGAAGCTGAAAAAGCTGAGCGCGACGGTGATTATGAACGTGTGGCTGAAATTAGATATGGAAAGATAAAAAATGCGGAGAATGCTATAAAAACAGCTCAGGAAAAACTTAAATCTATCGCCGGTGATAAAGCTCTGATTAGAGAAGAAGTAGGCGTGGACGATATCTTGGAAGTCGTTTCTAAATGGACCGGAATACCCCTGACTCGTATGGCTAAAACAGAGAAACAGAAATTATTGGATTTGGAAAATGAACTCCATAAAAGAGTCGTCGGACAGGACGAAGCTATCACCGTTGTCTCTGACGCTATCAGAAGAAGTAAGACTGGTCTGCAAGACCCGAGGAAACCTATCGGCTCTTTCCTGTTTGTTGGGACAACAGGCGTGGGTAAAACTGAACTCGCTAAAGCCCTTGCAGAAGCCCTGTTTGATGATGAAAATATGATGACCCGTATTGATATGTCGGAATATCAGGAAAGGCATACAGTCTCCAGATTGATAGGCGCACCTCCGGGATATATCGGATATGAAGAGGGTGGACAACTTACGGAAGCAGTCCGTAGAAAACCCTACTCAGTAATACTTCTCGATGAAATCGAAAAAGCTCACCCTGACGTATTCAACGTCCTTCTCCAAGTCCTCGACGACGGACGTCTTACAGATAATAAAGGTCGTACCGTCGACTTTAAAAATACTATCATCATTATGACCTCCAATATCGGCGCCCATCTAATCCAAAATAAATTGGACGCCTTGAATAGTAATAATCGTGATATGGTGCTCGAAGATATTAAAAAAGATGTAACTACATTGCTGAAACAAACTATCCGCCCCGAATTTCTCAATAGAATCGATGAAATAGTGATGTTTACGCCTTTGACTCTTAACGAAATTAAACAAATTGTTAGATTACAGTTCGAAAGAATCAAAAATAGACTGAAAGATAATGGTGTTACTATAGATATTACTGACGCCGCTGTCAATAAGATTGCAATGGATAGCTACGATCCGGGCTATGGCGCAAGACCTGTAAAAAGAATGCTCGATAAAGTTATTGTGAATAAATTGGCTATGAGCCTCCTGTCGGAAAGTATCACCCCTGATGAAACTATAACTGTCGATTGCGTTAACGGAGAAATAAGATTTGTTAACGGATAATTAGTGACGTAAGATGTCGTCACGCATCTGTTTCATAAACGATTCCGTGTGACTGAAGAATAGTTTTAAGCCCGCGCAAAGTCCACTCGGTAAAAACTGAGACCCTTTGTCTGCGGGCTTTCTGTTTTTCGGGCAGTCGCCTAAACAAATGTTGAGATATTTACACGAAAGACACTCGCTTGAAAGATTGTAACGTTTCTTTAAGCCAAATTCGAAGTTGTTATTTGAATGGAATATGTCTTTTAAGTTGGTGTCATTGATATTCCCCAGCAAATTCTTAGGATATACAAAATGATCGCATGAGAAAACATCTCCGTTGTGCTCTATAGTTAAACCTCCATTACACCTGTCTGCAAAGACGCAGCTGCGAGGCGTGATGTTACACCACCTCGCTAATACGGCATCAAATACAGTGACATAATATTCGCCAATGTCCTCCTTCTTCCATTCATTGAAAATGTCAATTAAAAATTCGCCGTACTTAATAGCATCAATGTCATGCTCGTATCCCGTGTCGTTTTCGTGATTCATATTATGCGCTCGATATCGGTCCAATGCGGGAATAAATTGCATGTATCGGCTGCCGATGGACTTGAAAAAATTATATATCTCAACACCCTTGCCCTCGCAGATATTGGAGACAACACTTAACGTGTTGAATTCGACCTGCTTCTGCTGCATTAATGTAATAGTTCTAATTACCTTGAAAAAA
>JAQVPY010000181.1 GCA_028701815.1 Bacteroidales bacterium
CATCTTTGGCTGCCTTGCGTAAAAGCACTGTTTAACAGGAATACCATAAGGATAAATCTTATCGCGTGACACACCCTTTTGCACACATTCTTCGATCAAATGTTCATGAGGGGCCACATAATAATCCAGCTCCGTCTCTTCAATAAAAGGGATAGATGTGTAATCCGTCATCACAAAAAGCGTAGGAATAGACGATATCTTTCCCGCACGCCTTAATGCCGTCAACGCCTCTGCAGGGAAAATATGCGTACAGACAATAGCATCAAAGCCGTTTGTGACAATATAATCCAGCAATTTGCCGCAATATAGTTTATTGGCAAGATAAACCGGCGACTTCAGTTTGTTTTTGTTTGTATCGCTGACTAACTCTCCGGCTTTATATGTTAATTTAAATAAAGACGTTCTTGTAGAAAAAATATATATGTCAGAAGCTGTTCGTGACACTGTCGAACTAACAAGAGCAAGGGTGTCGGCCATTTCAGCTTCAATATGACAAATATGAAAATATTCCAGCAAAGCCTGGGCGGCAGAATTATGACCTTCGCCCGTATCACATGATAAAATTAATATCTTCATGACTTATATACATTGTTTTAATTAATCAATAAACGACACAAAGATAAAAGTATTTTCTTTCGTCAACAGATTATTCCGGCACAATTTTTTAATCTATTCATCAAAAAATCCCTGATAATGAATTTGCAATAAAAAATATTAATATATATTTGCACGCGTTGAAGTTGCATAATAGTCGCGAAGCATGAAAAAAAATTTTTTTTCAGATTTAAATAATCGTCTTTCTCCGATTGCGTTAAAGCGAATCGACTTTTGGGTCGGATTACTATCCTTTTGTGTTTCTGTTATTTTTATCGGCGCGGCTGCCATAGAATACGGGTTTGACATTGATGCCCACGAGATGCTGTACATAAACAAGATATTCAATTTCACATGGGGGTTTTATTTCGTAATATTTTCTTTAAGGTTTATCTTCAATATTCAGCATAAAAAACGACAAAGGATCGTCATAACCATTATTTTTGCCGTCTTACTTTATGCCTCAGCACTGCCAAAGTTCTTTTCTCTCTCTTCGGAATCAGCAGAATGGATGACCGCGACATGGAGATTTTTAAGCAACAAATACTATCTTTTCGGACTTCTCAGTATATTCGCCTTGATAGAAATATCAAGGGGAATTGTCAGTTTTATTAACAAAAACACAAATCCTGCACTTTTGATGGCAGCAAGTTTTGCTGTTATCATCTTCTTTGGCACGCTTTTCCTACTAATGCCTCGCTCTACGCTTGAGAATATTCGTCTTACAATAGTAGACGCGTTGTTTATTGCGACAAGTGCCACTTGTGTTACGGGGCTGACACCTCTTGACATTTCTTCCACATTTTCTATTGAGGGGCAAATAATTATTGTCCTTTTAATTCAAATAGGCGGCATTGGCGTTATGACTATCACTTCATTTTTCGCTCTGTTTTTTATGGGTGGCGGCAATTTATACAGTCAGTTTGCGCTACGCGACATGTTAGGGTCTGACAGATTCGGCTCTCTTTCATCTACCCTGCTCCATATTCTTGGATTCACCTTTACGATAGAGTTATGCGGGGCGTTGTTAATATGGATAGAAATTCACTCCACTATGGGCATGGTGCTGAAAGACGAAATATTTTTTTCTGTATTTCATGCCATCTCCGCCTTTTGCAATGCAGGCTTCTCCACATTACCTGGCAATCTCGGCAACAGTTTGGTCATCAGCGGGCACAACTGGCTATACATTATTATTTCGATTCTTGTGTTTTTAGGAGGCATCGGTTTCCCCATATTAGTCAATATTAGCAATATCTTTTCATATCGTTTTCATAATATCATCAAGCGCATTTTTCAGCATAAGCGCAACCACTCAGTATATACGCATCTGATTAACATAAACACGAAAATCGTTTTAATAACGAGTCTTCTTTTGATTATCATCGGCACCACTGCAATTGCGATAATTGAATGGGATGGAGCATTTTCAGGTATGCCTGTAGCCGACAAAATAGTCCACTCTCTGTTTAATTCGATCGTCCCTCGTACTGCAGGATTCAACAGTATAGATTTAACCGGTTTTTCACTATTGACGATATTGGTATATATCTTTTTAATGTGGATCGGGGGGGCATCTCAATCAACAGCAGGAGGTATAAAAGTCAATACCTTTGCTGTCGCGTTCTCAAATTTCAAATCGGTTGTTCGCGGGCGCGACAGTGTAATAGTTTTAAACAGAGAGATATCGTCAAATTCAGTAAAAAGAGCTTCTGCCACAATATTCGGTTCAATCATCACCATAACGTTATTCTTTATGGCGCTGGTAATAATGGATCCCGGGATACCTTCGTTGGGATTATTATTTGAAACGGTATCAGCAATAGGCACTGTAGGCTCGAGTTTAAACATAACCCCACTTCTCGGCGAAAACAGCAAGGTGCTTATATCCGTGTTAATGTTTATAGGACGTGTAGGCATAATTACCATCATAATGGGTTTCATACGACAGCATGGTGCTGCAAAATATAGATTACCAAAAGACGATATAATAATAAATTAACAAAGAGATGAAATATTTAATAATAGGATTGGGTAACTTCGGACGGGCTCTTGCCGAAGAGTTGACCACAATAGGACATGAAGTTATCGGGATTGACTCCAACGAAAAACGCGTTGACGAGATAAAAGATAAAATTTCGTTAGCATATATTATGGACATCACAGAATACAACGCCCTGAAAGCCTTACCGCTTAAAAATATCGACTGCGCAATTGTTGCTATCGGAAGCAGCATCGACAGCTCCTTAAGGGCCGTCGCCATGTTAAAAGAGCAGTCGGTAAATAAGATATATGCCCGCGCGTTAGATGAGACTCACTATCAAATTCTCAAGGCGATGAATATAGATAAAATATTTATTCCGGAAGCCTTCGCAGCCCAAATTCTCGCAAGAAACTGGACTGTTATGCAGAAACATTAAATTTGTCCCTCTGTATATTAGAATACAGACATGAAAATACAGGAAGAAAATTATGAGCTTTTACGTCTGCTTAGCAAATACCTCAACGACGCGGCAGATTCCATTACTCCTGAAGATATTCGGGAAATCGTTCAACTTGGCGTCAGTGAAGAATATGCTTATTCTATCCTGCTTGCTTCCATTATTGGTCTTGACCTAAACAAGAAACAAGATGAAGCCTTTTTTGAAGATTATTTTTCATATATGATTCATAAACTCGATGTAAAAGAATACGCTGACAATCCATATTACAAAAACATCAAGATTCCTACTGTCAAATTCGGGCGTTGTGATTTGAAATATGAGACATATAAACCCTATGAGGCTTTTGTCGCCGACGATTTTATCATCGGCAAAAACGATATAATCATCCCACAAATCGGCTTCTTCGACAAAGAGTTTTCTTATCCCGCCATCCTGCAGGACGACCGCATCTGGATGACCACCATTCCGAATGAGATAAACACGATGAAACAGCCGATAGAGACCGCAAAAGGAAAGGTACTCACCTACGGGTTAGGTTTGGGCTATTACGTATATATGGTCTCCGAAAAGCCGGAAGTTGAATCCATAACCGTAGTCGAAAAAGACACCGAAATTATCCTTATGTTTGAACGATATCTCCTGCC
>JAQVPY010000182.1 GCA_028701815.1 Bacteroidales bacterium
GCACGGCGGTATCGGGATTCAGCAAGGGATGTCTAGTGTTAAGCATACGGATTTCTCTTTCGGTATTTATGCTGACGGGCGATGCTTTCATCGATAAACTGAGCTTACCCTTGGCAAAGAGAAAATCCAGTGTTTCCATCGTCTCGATGTTCATTCGTATAGCCGGAAGATTATCGCAAATAAGAGCCGTCAGGGAGTACAGGATCCGCCTGACTTCGCTGTCTTCTTCAATTTGCAGAGTGGACAGCTCCGCTTGCAGCCTGCCCACAGATACCGGCTCAATAAAGCAGGTCCCACCGGTTTGCGACAGATCGATAACCGAACCGGCGACATCGTTCTTGTGTTCACGCTTGACCGGCAAAGTATAGTGTCCGTTTCTGAATGACACAAAACTCTCTGAAAACCAGGTTTTGTTTTTCCTGAGCAGGGCTGCAAGCTTTGCTTTGATCTGCTCAATCGTGACATCGGTTTGGTGTCGAATATCGGCAAGCCGCGCTGACGCCTTATCATCAACTATACCGTTTCGGATGCAGCGGTCGATCTCACTTGTAAGCTCTGCTAATTCGTTTATTGATTCACCGTACCAGGCGATGTTTGTATCTGTGGACTTAGCTTTCTCGAGGAAAGTTTTCATTCTTCGGCAGGATACAAGGAAGGACGCTGCATGGGCAATCTGTTCAGGCAGCAGCATTGCATTAATAGCTATCAAGTCAATGACCTTCTGCAGATCCGTCATTGAAGGAAGTGGCGGCGTTCCAATCTGTTCAATAATTCGTTTCGCCTGGGTAGTTTCACCTATGCGGCGGTTTACTTCGGCCTCGTTTAATGATGGAACGAGTGCAAGACAGCGAGCTTTAACAATAGCCGACAGGGCATTATCTGCGAGTTGCTGAAGTATTTTATCAAATTCCAGGGTTAGATGATTATTCATTTTGGTATCTCCTCGTCGTGCGCACGTTATGCGTTTCATATATAATAAATATAAAACCCGCAAAAACCATACTACACCTCTAATAGTGCAGAATGCTTCCTGCGGGCAAAAAATCAACATATAAACTAAAAACAAAGTGACAAGTATACCCTGTCACGCATTATATCAAAAGTAGAGAAGCAGTCTGTCAGGTATGTTTTTCAAAAGGGCAACACAATAAACGGGATATTCCCGTTAAGCAAGCGCCTTTTGCAACTATTTTCAGTTGAGCACCATAACAGACTTAACCGACATCAATACTCCACCTTTTTGATAATACAGCTTTAATATAAGGCTATTTGAAGCTATTGTCAACAAGTGGATGGCAATAAAGAAACAAAGATTATTTCAATAAATCAGACGCAGTGCCGAATGTGCATTAGTATCCCGTCATAGAAATATTTCGAAAAGAATGTTACTATCTAGATGAATACGACCAGTTAGGAGGCCCTATTAAGAAGATGAACCCGAAGAAAAGTCCTTTACATCAAGATGAAGTCTACAGGGTAGCCCATCGAATCCGGCAACGCGTGATGGACCATACCCTCAAAAACAACGGAGGGTATCTAAGTCAAGCTTGCTCCTCTGCGGAGATATTCGCTGCACTGTATTTAAACGTACTTAAATTAGGAAAAGTTGAACGTCCTATCGTTCCGGCACAATTTCCGGGTGTGCCTGGAGCGAACAATGCTAACGATTTTCCCTTGCCCTGCCGGGGGCATGAGTTTATCAAGTATTCCCGAATCACTTAAAATCTACGGGAAGGATGTCATCTTTTTGGTTGGAGGAGGGCTTTTTATGCATAGCCCGCAACTGATTGAGAATGTACGATATTTCCGGAAAATTATAGAATAGCAATTCATATAATCCCATAAAAAAACATCCCATTCTGATCGCTTCGGCCAACGCGTCCGGTATGGAATAAATGTTCTAAATGAGACAGGGCTTCCCCAGAGGCAAACCACTTTTGTGAGTTAGGAAAATCATCCCACTTTAGATTGCTAATATCCCAGTGCATATGAGGAGCCACTTCGCCGACTGTCTTTGCACTATCTTTTAAAAGAGTTAAAATCTCTTCGAGGCGTTTTTCATGGTGGTTAAAGAGTTCAATGATTCTTTTCCGATGCTCCCTGAGAACTTTTCTGTGCCCAGTAAATAAGTAATCAATTTCATACTCGTACACCTTCTGGAGGCTATTCAAATATGTAGCCAAAATGTCCTGTCCAAATCCCCAAAATGATATATTAGGAGTAATTTCATCTAAGATATGGTCTCCACAAAAAAACAGCCTGTGTTTTCTTTCATACAAGCCGATATGTCCCGGAGAATGACCGGGAATATCCACAACTTCAAAGCAATAATCCCCTATGACTATTTCGTTTCCCTCGGACAACGGAGTGAATTCCAACGGTTCGATCTGCACGTCCCCAAAATCTTTGCCGAAAGGGTTGTCGCTTGTCAGATTATATATTTTGTTATGCGTTTGGATGGTTTGAACAAAATTTCCTTTTCGCGAGATATTATTAAACAAATCCCCATCCAGCTGACTAAAATAGATTGCCTGTACGCCGTGTTTTTTAAGGATTGGAGCAAGACCTGAGTGGTCGGTATGCATATGAGTAATAAAGAGATCGGTTTTATTTAGAGCTATGTTTAGTTCTTCCAGACCTCTCATTAACTGAGTCTGACAGTTTGCTGTATTAAAGCCCGTATCGATAATTAAATTCCTATTTTCGGATGTTATGATGTAGCTATTGATGGCTTTTAAGGGGTTTCTTGGCAGGACTATTTCATTCTTGAATATATTTGGGTATACTTCTGCTATCACCGTTCCGCCTCCATTAATATTCAAATAACTTTATCTTAATACTATCCACAGCAAAGCCGAAGGATGATATAGTTTACAAACGTGTATATCGGTGACCCTGCCACATTTAATGTTCATGCTATAATGTAAGTATAGCGCAAGAAAGATTTAGGAGGATTATAGATGGATAATAATGATATATTAATTAGATTAAGATATGCACTGGATATCAGGGATTCAGATATGGTAGAGATATTTAAACTTGGCGGCGTTGAACTATCACAAGAAATTGTGAGGAAGCTGCTCATCAAATCAAAAGACACTTACCGTTACAATAATGAACTTGACGATCATGACAAAGTAGAAGAAAAGGAAGAAAATATAAAATGTAATAACAGTATGCTGGAGTCATTTTTAAATGGTTTTATTATATTTAAAAGAGGAAAGCAAGATCCAAAACCGGGACAAGCTGAAAGACCGGTTCTAAAGAATAAGAATCTTAACAATCCTAATAATATGCTGCTTAAGAAAGTGAAAATTGCGTTATCACTAACAAGTGATGATATGATTGATATATTTAAAAAAACAGGGGTTATTGTAACAAAAGGAGAATTAAGCGCTCTGCTTAGAAAAGAAGGACATAAGAATTATAAAGAGTGTGGAGATAAATACGCCAGAAATTTCTTAAAAGGATTAGCTATAAAATACAGGGGATAATGACACCAACCAGTTTAAATTATTATAGTATCCCAAAAGGAAGAAGAGAGAAGAACTTATATAATGAAAAGTTTAGATATTCGTAATGGAAATATTGGCGGGCTACTCTGGGAATTTTCCTTACCCGCAATTATTGGCATGTTAGTGAATGCCTTTTATATTATAATAGCCCGAATCTTTGTGGGG
>JAQVPY010000183.1 GCA_028701815.1 Bacteroidales bacterium
CGCAGCACGGCATTGCCGAAAGAGCCTGTGCCGCCTGTTATCAATAAAATTTTATTTTTAAAAACAGACATTCATATACTCTAATTACTATTATATTATTTCTTATTATTACCTCTTTTTCCCGCCCTCGTCGAACTTCTCGAACTCGGAGTTGTTGCTTTTGTACTCTTTGCAGATGAATTTCATCAGTTTTACCGTGGCTTCTATAGCGACTTGCAAAACATCGTGGACAAGCTCATTTATACTCTCGCGTAACTCTAATAGAAGAGCTTAAAGCCGTAAAGGTGTAAAAACTAATTCCGACAGAAAGAATAATCTTTAATGTTGATACCGACAGCTCTTTCACAAACATGCTAAAATTATCAACGAAAGTCCGAATAAAGAAGTCGAGACTAAAGTGAACGAACAACAAGAGTTCTTTCCGTGTATTCCGTGAGTTTTCTATGAAAGTCAACAACTCAACAGCCAATCAACTGCATTTACCTTTTGTATTCCATTATAATCGCTGATGAAGTCCTTGTCCATGGTTATCAGATATTTATGATAATTATCGGCTATGTTGTCAAAAGGACGCAACTCTCTTTCAAGTGTTTCGGAAGAGGTATTGACGGAATAAGAGACTTGATAATATTCTATTCTGTCGTTTTTGCGTGCTATAAAATCAATTTCGGTGTTGGCGTTTTTGCCTATATCCACCTTATAGCCTCTGCTTATCAACTCCAGATAAACGACATTTTCCAAAGCATGAGTAAATTCTATCTGACGGTAACCCAAGACACTGTTTCTCAGCCCCAAATCCTCAACATAATATTTGTTCAATGTCTTGAGATAAGCCTTGCCTTTTATGTCGTAACGCACAGCTTTATTAAGAATGAAAGCGTTGCAGAACATCTCCAAATACCTCTCAATCGTTTCATTTGAAATGTTCTTGCCTTCGCTTTTCAACATCTTGGAAATGGAACTTGGAGAGACAAGACTGCCAATCGACGACAGCACCGTCTTTAAGATATTTTCTAATAACGTGATGTCTTTCACGCTGTTGCGTTTTATAACATCTTTAAGAACCACTGTATTGTATATCCCGTCCAAGTAATTGTCTATGATATTTTCATCGTTTTCCTTTGCTAAAAACGGGAATCCGCCATATTTCATGTACTGATAAAATGCCCGTTCCTTATCCATGCCGTTCCATTGCGAAACATATTCCTTGAACGTCAGCGGCAACATGTTTATCTCCACATATCTTCCGGAAAGGAGAGTAGCAATTTCCGACGACAGCATGTAAGCGTTGGAACCTGTAAGGTAAACGTCCACGTTATAATCTATCGTCAGGCTGTTGACTGCCTTTTCAAAATTGCGGACATTCTGTACTTCGTCGATGAAGATGTAATAATGATCGCCTCTCGATAACTTACTGCCAACCAGTTTATACAGCTCGGTGGGAGATTCAATGCCGTCATATTGTGCCGATTCTAAATTGATGAAAACAATATGTTCATCCGAAACGGATTTCTCTTTCAGATAATCGATAAACTGAAGCAACAAAGTCGATTTCCCGCAACGGCGGATGCCGGTCACAACCTTTATCACATTCTTATCTTTGAAAGAAATCAGTTGTTTTAAATATGTTTCTCGAACAATCATAAGTTTTACGTCTCAAACTGCAAAAGTAGTAATTATTTTATAATATTACGGTTGAGACCGTAAAAATATTTTTTTCTGTTTCGGAATGTAATAAATCAAATTTTTACAGCCGTAAATTTTACAGCCGTAGCAAAGATGACGAATTTAATTAAAACGTAAAAAAGGACAATTCCTTATCTATTTCACCCCGCACCCGTCGAACTTCTCGAACTCGGAGTTGTTGCTTTTGTACTCTTTGCAGATGGATTTCATCAGCTTTACCGTTGCGTCAATATTAACTACTAATGCATAATCAATCAGCTCATAAACATTCTTTCTAAAAGCATTTATATCAACTTTTTCAGCTTTGGCGATTCTAATTTTTTCATGATTCGTTTCTATCGTGTTCTCCTTGGAACTTAACAACTCTTCGTATAATTTCTCTCCCGGTCGCAAGCCGGTGAACTCTATCTTGATGTCCCCATCCGGCTTTAAACCCGATAAGGTGATCATCTTGCGCGCCAAATCAACTATCCGGACTTGCTCTCCCATGTCGAAAACCAATATTTCACCCGCATGTCCCATAGTCGCCGCCTGTAACACTAAACGACATGCCTCCGGTATCGTCATGAAATATCTTATGATGTCGGGATGCGTTACCGTTACCGGTCCGCCCTTCGCTATCTGCTCCTTGAATAATGGTATCACCGAGCCATTACTACCTAATACATTTCCAAAACGGGTGGTGATAAACTCTGTCTTACCATACTGATTTAACGACTGTATACACATCTCCGCAATACGCTTAGTCGCCCCCATCACATTGGTGGGGTTGACAGCCTTGTCGGTGGATATCATCACGAATTTCCTGACGCCATTCTCCATCGCCCGCTTTGCCATGTTAAGGGTACCATGTACGTTGGTGAGTACCCCTTCACACGGGTTAGCTTCAATCATGGGAACATGCTTGTATGCAGCCGCATGAAATATTATCGACGGCTTATACCTGTCGATAATGGCTTTGGCACGCTGTTCCGAACGGACATCGGCGAGAACATACTTTATGTCAACACTCGGAAATGAGTTCTCTAATTCTAACTGTATGTTGTGTAACGGCGTCTCGGCATTGTCGTATAAAATCAGCAGACGTACCCCGTAGGATGCCACCTGACGACAGAGCTCGCTGCCTATGGAACCTGCCGCCCCCGTAACCATCACGGACTTGCCGCATATTTCTTCCGAAATATTTTCGATGTCTACCGTTATCTCCTGCCTGCCCAATAAATCTTCTATCTGTATGGGCTTTATCTCCACTTTATTGATGCCGTCAACTTTGTCCGAATCTATTAACTCGCCGGAGATGAACATATGGACGCCATTGTCAATGCAAAATTCGACCAAATTGCCCTTCTGCTGCTCAAACTTTGCAATCGACGGAAATATTACACTTTCTATCTTCAGATTGGTGAATAATGTCTTTAACTCTTCCGGCGACTGATTTACATAGTATATCATCTGCCCGAAAATTAACATCCCCTGCTTTGTTTTGTTGGTGGATAAAAAGCCTTTTATCCTGTACTTAGAGTCGGGATCGTTGTTGAGCTGAGTAACAATACTCAGATTTGTCGCTGTGGTGCTGTATAATAGAGCATTGCTCTTGTGCGTTGTTTTACTGTTGATAATAAAATAATATGCACCAACCATCCCTACCCTTACACACACAAGGAAAAAAGCCGTCACCAGCAAATCGAAGACTCCGCTGAAGACTGTGTAGCTGTAATAATCGTCCCAAAAGGCGAATACTACGGCAACCAATAGCGCACTCTTTAAAAAGGATATAATTATCAGCTTGATAATTACAAAAGTAGATAAATGTCGGATTATGTCTTTGTGTATTTGAAAGGAATAGAGTAATATCCCGCTAATAATCGCAGATGCTATCATAATGCGTATTAGCAAATAGCGATTCGGGTCTACTCTGAACAACAGTATAACAAATAAATACGCTAATACCGTTGCAGCTACGGACAGACACAAG